>JAOZVK010000084.1 GCA_029938185.1 Bacteroidales bacterium
AACTAATAAAAAACTTGAATAAGCTATTTTTGCTCGTATTTTTATAAGACCAGACAAGGATTATTTTTATAAGCAGATTGTTTAATTCTATTTTACAAACTTAAATAATGCTAAAAATGAGATGTTTAGCATTCAATTTGTTTTAGTTCAAAAAAATGGTTAGTATTTTGAATTCCTATTTCTCAAGTTTTTTCGACCTGTGCAATCAAAAGATATTTACGGTTTGCTCCGTGTTTTGTGAAACTACTACTGTATTAAGACATAAGTTGCTTAAGTTTATAAATGTAATAATTTGACAGGATTTACATGATTAACAGGATTTTAAACATGTAAATCCTGTTAATCCTGTCTAAATAATACTAAAGAAACTTACGTCTTGTTACACTACTATATTGAGACATAAATTTGTAAAGTAAAAATACTGATATTTTTATATGACGCTAAATCGTGGCACGTTGCAACGTGCCACGATAATTATTAGAAAAATATACAGACATTTTTATATATTTCTATCTTAATACTTGTCTCTCTGATAATTTAAAAGACTTTAGAAATTTAAATCTTGATACACTACGTAGTTTTGTGAAACACAGAGCTAACTTTTGTTATTCCAGAAAACTGGAAACATAAACACAGCCCTGTGTTTCGCAATACGCCGACAGGTGTATCACAAAACACGGGGCTATAATATTTTGATTGCACAGGTCGAAAAAAGTCGCAAATAGTAAACTATTTAAGACCTTTTTTTGAAGTAGTAAAATGGCAAAATAATGACAAAGAATTGTATTTTATTTTTTCGAGTCCCCTAACCAATGTTCGGCTTCTTTTTTGGTTTTAAAGTATTTAATTTCAAAGTCCGCATTCTTAATATTTTTCTCGTCCATTAATTGTTCAACAGAAACTTGTGAAAATATATTAGGACTTATTACAAAAGCAATTAGCTTTACTCCTGCTGCCAAAATTTTAGGAAAAAGAGCATCAACCCATTCTTGAGTTGCAGGACATAAAAAAAAATCTAATTTCGACATTTCTACTAACCATTTATAAGGATTGTTAGTTTCTATTTCTTGTATTTGTATTTTTGCAATTTCTCTGTATTCATCATCTGTCATATCAGATGTTGTACTTAACCAAGTATTATACATTAAATTATTGCTGCTATCATATTCAATTTGAATATATTTATTACTTAAATCTAAATTCATATTTTTTTGGGTTTTAAAATTGTTTGAGTGTATAAGATACAAATATAATAAGTACTGTTACAAAAGTTTTTCGACATTTACTTATTCATAACATCCTGATTAAGTTGTCTTTATACTAATGCGTAAGCAACTATAAATAGGTCGAAGACCTTATCTACTTACTTTAAATTATTCAATAATACGAAAATTACTGATTAAAGCTCAAAGATTATTAATCTATTTTGCTTGCTAATGATAAATATAAGTGTCCTTTTTTTATTCTATCAAGTTTGCAATACACAATATCACCATATAACAATTCATTTTTATTATCCTTCTCTACAATAGTACATACATTATTATATATATCATATACATTAATATTGAAAATTGAACTACTATGTTTATTTTCACCATTATCTGAATAGAGAAATTTAAATTTATAAATATTGTTACGTTTATAATAAGGGTGTTCTGGTTCAAAAAATAATTTTCCTACACAGTTTATTTTATCTATATAACATTTTATTTTATCGCCTACATTAATATTATAGTTTTTATAATATTTTGATGGCATCAGATGTTTTTTCCCATTAGGATCAACTATGATATAAAATTTTTCGTTGTTTTCGGATTCAATTATTTTTAGAACATCAAAAATATATGCTTTTTTTTCTTCAAGACCATATTTTACATTTTTTGACATAGTAATTTATTTTTATGGGTACCAGTTTTAAGTTAGCCGCTTTTTAACCGCAAAGTTACACAAAGTTTGACGCAAAGTTTCGCTAATCTTTACTTTAATTCTATGATTAAAACTACTTGAAAAATAAGACTTTCCAACTTCTGACGGGCTAGCCGTTTTTATCTTTTAATTAATTGGTAATCAATAATAGTAATAACTTTTTATGCGAAAGCAATGTAAAAAGGCTCGAAGAGCCATTTTTTATTCTAAATATCTGATAAGTGCTCCCCATTTTTTGTTTACAGTAAAATTGTGTTTCAAATAGTAATTCCCTAAAAGAAAATGAGCCTTAATCATCTTTACACCACGATGCAACATTCTCGAAAAAAAGTTTTCGACCATAGCCGACCCAATTCCACGTCCTTGAAGTGATGATGTAATGGCACTACCATCTAATAAAACAATATTGTTTTCTAATTCTTTATAACATAATCCTCCGATTACTCTTTCATGGGAATCTGTTATCACAAAATGTTTATCCATTTTTGATATTGTTTTTGGATAATTTTCTTGATAAAATAATTTGTAAAGTTGTCCCACTTCACTGGGTTCTAATGGTTCTCTAAAATTATATTTTTGTCCATAATTGTCTGTTATTTTCGATTGAACAATTATTTGATCTTTTTTACTATCATTTATTCTTAAAATATCTACACTTTGTGTTTTTTGTAATCTTGGAAATACCATTTTACTAAATACTTCCTTATCATCATCATTAGATATTTTATCCTGCAAATCGGACAGCTGAATAAATTGTGTAGATGACGTTTTATAATCGTTTTGCATTTTTTCCAAAAGAATGTCAAAAGATGCTTTTATTTCGTTGCTTGAATCTGAAAAATATGTATTTCTAAATAAATAGAAGCGAACAACTTCTTGAAATCTATTTAATTTATACAAATCAGAAAGTTCAAATATTGTTTGTAACTTGGCATATGATTTTGCATACGAACTTATTTTATACCACTCATTGTATTGATCTATTGCATTGAAAAGAGCTAATGGATAGTAAAATGATTTATTTACCTCCTCTATATAGTCTCTTAAAATTGTGGCAAAGTTTTTACCATTATCATAATATATTGGTTTTATTTCTAATTCTTTCAAAAGTTCATCAAACAATACTAAAGCTTTAGTTTTGCCTAATGACTCAATACATGCATCAAAAATCCAATGGACTTCTAGCTGTTTACTATGCCATGGATAATGAGCTATTGTTTTGCAAAAGAAATTTTCGAGCATTGATTGAAAAATTTTGTATGGACTCGCATATTTCTCCCAACCTGTAATAGTTATTATTGTTGCATTTTCTTGAAAATACATTTCAGAAACTACCACGTTGTTTGGTGAAATTATTCCTGGAATTATAGTATAGCCACTTTTTCTTAGTGTTTCAAAAAAAACAGACATAGCTTTGATAAACAAATTGCGCCATACGTTTGGTTTGTTTAGTTTTCCTGCAAGTGAATGTATTTCGGAGTATTCTCGGATTTTTTCCCATACATTCAAACTGTTAATATATTTGCTTGTTCTAATTCCCATAGATGCTCGACTACAGCCAAGTGTAGGCAAGCTTGGTGTACCGTATGGATGTCCTGCAATTGAAGCCATCCAATAGGTTGTTTCAAAAGATGAGGTTTCCTGTAAATCATTTCTTAATACAAAGTGTAAATCAAAATGTTTTCCATTTGTTGTATTTATACTTATTCTGTAATGCTTAAATTCCTTAAACGACATTATTCTTGTTATCCATATACCTCGGTTTGCAAGTAAACTAACACTAAAATCGAACTCATCGAAAGCCAGCATAACAGATTGTTGTAAAAAATAGCTTTCAGAAAAAACCTTTAATATTTGTTTTGTTTCTTTATTTGAAATTCCACTTTCAAAAATTATTTTTTTTGTCCACTCGTCATAAGTTATTTGTATTGATGTATCTTCAACATAGTTTTCAAATGCTACATACAATTTATTAAAATATATTTCAGCTTCTTTTGACAATGATGGTGAAGATTTGTGAAGTATCCAACTTGCTAATTCTGACCTTATTGCGGTGTAATATTTGATATGTCTTCGTGCAAAATTATACAACAGTTTTAGAATATTGCTGAATTGAGTTCGCATAGAATCTTCAATTGGCCAATTTAGTTGAGCTCTATATGTAAATAGTCGTTGCCTGAACGTTTCTAGATGCAGTTTTCCTAAATCATTTAAAGCTATTTCTTTTATAGATTCTTCGTTCAAGAAGGACAATCCCGATTGTAGAAATGAAAGTATTATTTTATCATAATCAGGCTCTGGGTCATTCAATAATAAAATTCTATATGCCAAAACTCGTGTTCTTTCGTCTTGATGTGTTGATAGAGCTTCAAGTCGTCTACGAATTACTGATGCTAATCTATTATCGGCATCTCTAAAAATATGTCCTAATTGTTCGGTTGCTTTGTACGATGAATCTGTATTTGAGAATAATGACATAGAAATAAGGTTGTTAACAAATACTATTTGTTGGTCTCTTATATCTTTAAATATTGGTAGTTGGTTTAGAGAATAATATTTATTTAGTTTTTTACATCTAATAACTCTATCCGACAAAGCTTTTAATGGCAAATCCCAACCTTCTTTTACTGGACTGAAAGCTATTATTTCTGGGTTACCAATCCATAGGCGAGGTTGACGTATTAATCTACCAATATCAATTTTGTCATGTTTGCTTTCATAAATCAAGTCGCCTATTTGATAATGTTTTTCATCAATTTGTTTTATTTTTAATTTAGTTTTATTTCGTCTATTAAGTATACCATCTTTGGTTAATTCAATATCTGTTTCTAAAATTCCTAAATCTCTATAAAACCATCGTGGAATTATTACTTCAACACTATTTACATTAAATCTTACATGATTACTAATATATAATTTCTCAACTGTTTCCTTAAAATTGCTTTCTATAGTTTTCCTGTTAAACGAACCTTTAGGTGTTAGCTCTCCTTTATCAACAGTAAATTCACGATTTAGAATCGCAAAATTAACTATACGTTCGTATGGTGGCGTATCTTTATTGGCGGACATTACAATTTGATGAAAATATTCGTCTTGATTGTGCTTATCAAGTACTGTCAAAACAGGGTCGGTATAGTCTGGAACAATCAATAATACATTGTATGGTTTTGCATCGCCAACCAAAAATGTTTGCTTTATTCCAGGAACTCCTGTAAATTTTTTTTCAATTGTTCGTGGAGCAATAGTTTGTCCTTTATTGTTTTTGTAAATATCCTTAACTCTATCAATAATTTGAAAATGTCCATCATCTGCTATTTCAAAAATATCGCCTGTTGGCAACCAATTGTCAATACTGTTTGATACTGGATAAGGAATAATATCATCAGGACCAGCTTGCTCAAGATACATTGTTATGTAATGACCACTTATCAAAAGTTCATTGTTTTCTCTAAGTCTTGTATATGTTCCTGGTAAGGGAAAACCTGTAGAATTATTTTTATATATACCTGGAGGAGTCATTGTTATACCTCCTGTTGCTTCGGTCATTCCAAAACCACTACAGAGTTCAATATTATTTTTTTGAAAAAAACGAAAAACTTTTGGCGATAAATAACCTGCTGCTGATAATCCCCACTTTAGTCGGTTTCCTGCTATTTTTTTTATTATATCATTTAATAATTCATTGTTTGACACATTAGCTGTTTTTTCTATAATCCTTTCATATAGTTGCTGCCAACGCAAAGGAACACTAATAAAAATACTTGGATTTACTATTGGAAAAAGAGATAATAAAATATCGGTCGATGAATTTCCTGTAAACACATATGTACCACGCCAATATATAGCTCCCAGTAATTCCAAATATCTTCCAAAAGTATGATATAGTGGAAGGTAACATAGCAATACTTCATTATTACCTATTTTGGGTACAGCTGCATGTCTTGCAAATCGTTTTGAAACCAAATTGTATGTCGAGAAAGAAACACCTTTAGGCTCACCAGTACTACCTGATGTGAACATTGTAGTTGCAACTTGATTTATTTTTTTTATTTTCCTTTTCGAAAGTATTGAACTAATATCTTGAAAATTAAGCTTTTTAGCTCTCTTTTCTATATAATAGATTTCTTCATTTTGGTTATATATATTAGGTTTTAGAGTAAGTATTACAAACTTGTGTTTTGTTTTTTCACGTACTTTTTGCAATGTCTTTAATCTGTCAGAGGTATCTGCTACTGCTATATTAATTTTTAATCTGTCGAAAATATTTATTAAAATTTTGGCATTAAAATGTATATTAAGCGGTGTATCGAATATATTATAAAATAAACATGCCAAATCACAACATGCACCATCAACACTGTTTGCGTTATATAGTGCAACTCTTGGCGTATCGTCTACTACCGAATAGAATACTGCTGCAAATTCGCGTATTTTAATATTAATTCTTTCGTAAGTCCAATCAAGAGGAGAGCTATCTGACCAATCCTGAAATAAAATTTTACCAGGTAGTTCGTCTACTCTTTGCGAAAACATTTTATTTAAGCTAAATTCTGAATGTTGTATTATTTTGAATACAATTTCAGCCCATCTTGTTCTGTATTTGTTGCTTTTTATTTGGGTTAAAAATTCAACCCTACTTGTTTTGTCCAGAAACTTGTGCCAATCATCATTATCAACTAAGTGTAACTTTTGATTATTTAGCAAAATTTCTATTTCTTCTATTAGTAAATTATTATCAACATCTACTAATTCGTTGTTTATAAACTTTTTTGTATAACTGGCAATTGATTTCATTCTATATTTTTTTATTTGATATTTGTTGCTCTTCAAATAGTTTTTATGTTATTGATATATAGGCAATATACTATTTTAAAAAGCTTATTTTGTAAGACTACATACCTCATTCTTCTTCTTCTTCAGTTTCTTCATCATCGTTCTTTTCATCATTTATTTCTTCATCATCTTCTTTTTTCTTCCTATTTCTTCTTTTTGTTATTTTACTTTTCTTTTGAGTGAAGTTTTTAATAAATTCATTTTTTACTTTTTTTGTTGATAAATTGAATGTTATATCAGAAACATTTCTTTTTTTACCTTTTGTTATTGATTCAATATCTTTAGCTATTTTTTCATTAAATTTATCAGACGAAGATATTCCACTCATAATACCACCTGAGTATTTAAAGAAAAACCAAGTTGATTCATCAATCTTTAGATATATATAAATAACTTGTTTTGCACGTTTTTTTACTATTTCAACATATCCCTCAAGATATTTATTTATTTGTGTACCATTAATATTACCAATACCAATCTTGCCAATAGACCTAAAAGATTGAGTACCTGTGTTCCATTCCAGTCTTAAATCAGAAAACATTATAGTACGTTTTAGAGTATCAGGAATGTCTTCTAACTCTCCTTCTTCTAAATCTTCGTAAAACTCATTACTAATGTCAATTCCTGCATATTCTGTGAGGTTTTTTTTATAATCGCTTGTTGTAAAATCTACTGCATCAAGCATAAACTCACTATTAATTTTTTTAGCCATAAGACTTAATGCATCTCTAGTGAATACAAAATCAATTCCAAGAAATACTTTTAGTTTCACAGTATTTTCATCTAATTTATGTCTTATTGTTCCTGAAGAACTTAGTACAATATTGTCTGTTTTTTTCGCAAAATTTATTTTACCTGTTCCTAATACAAAACAATAGTCTTTACTCAAATTAATATAGTTACCATCAAGAGCCAGACTATCTAATTTTTCTTTTGAACCAATATCGTACATAGCTGTTGATTTATTGTAACGAAGAAAACCTTTTGCAGGAAGCATCGAAAAATCACTATATGTATTGCGTTGCGAAAGAAATGAGGAATATACATGAGACGAGTCATTTGTTATAAAAAAAGTTGAATATAGTTTTTTACGTTTTATATCTCTAGTTTGTCTTGAGTTAATTGGTATCACAATTTTATTAGGGTCAATTATTGATCTAAATCTAAGCTTATATGCTGGTAGCCTATTTTCGCACAAATGGTTTATTGCACTTGAGCCATCAAACGATAGGAACTTATTACTTGATGATAGTGAAACTTTTCCTGCAAATGAATGATGTTTACTTAGCATGAAAATAGAATCGGGTATACTACCATTTGCAATTGTAATTAAAGAATCTTTATCAACATATATCTCATTAAAATGGATTGTTTGTCGTTCGTCCTTTTCATCAACATAATAATAATCTCCATTTCCTTTATAATTATATTTACTATAAATAGTTACTTTTGAATCAAAAATATTATGTTTAATACCTAGTGTATCAGTTATAATTTTAGCGTGGTGCAATGTTTGCATTTTGGCATCTGGTTCTATAATAATATCATGTGAGGGTAATATTTTTGAATCAGCAACACTAATTATTTTAACACCTTTTGCTGTGATTATCTGTTTATCTATTGCAAAAATTGATGATTGAGCAAAAAAGCTCAAGGAATCTTGTTTTGCATGTGTCGATATAAACCTCGAACCATGATATAAAGTTGAGTCGTTATATATATTTTCAAAATTATCATCAACAATTAGTGAGTCTGTATTTGCAATTAAATTAGTATCCTGTGTATGAGTTGGTACATCACCCAAATATATTTGTCTTTTGTTCATAAACCATGTAAAATAATCCATATAACAATTGTATTTATTATAAGGAAACTCTATATATGATGCATGACCAATTGAATTAAATACACCTTTTTCTGTTGTAAAATCAATGTTTGCACTTACCATATCTGTTTTAAATGAAATTTCACCAAATTCATTAGGTAATAAACTAAAACTTGAAGTATCGGATTTAAAGGTGTTTAAATTATATTTGAATTTATTTGAAACAAGTTTTGCATCAGCAACATACATTATACCATTACCTAGTAGTCCTTTGGGTCTAAGTAGTAATGAACCCGATTTAAGTAAAGCTTTGTTATCAAACATTATAAATGAATCCACTTTTACGCTTGCTGTTAAACTATCTTTTTGTGGTAGCCAGTTAATTGTTGCTATTTTTGTTTTTGCACTAGGGTATTCAACCAAAGCAGAGTCTTTTGATTGTTTGTCTATATTAAAATAATTAGATTCGGCATTTACAATTTTCGGATAAAGATTAAATTTATCTGAGCGTGTTAATGAAGTCAAATACTTAATCTCACCGGTTCCTTTTAACCCATTATTACTAAGGTTTATTGTATTATAAAATACGCCCTTACCTTTGTATACTTCTATTCCAGTCTTTTTAGTTTGTCTTATAAAACCAAGAGAGTAATCTTTTTGTATCGACAAAGTATCATTAATAACTGGCAATATATCTGCAGAATAAAAAGTTCCTTTTATAGAAATACTTTTGTGGGTAATACTCCTAAGACTATCCATTCTAAAAGGAAAGTTTTCAAAATATAAACTATCGCCATATACTGCATTTTTTCTATTTACTTTGTTGTAATACACATATGATTTTTTTATGCTTTCGAGACTTGGATATTTTAAATTTTTTTTACTTCCAGATTTGTTATTACTTTCATCTATATATAAAACTCCTGAAATTTTTTCAATTTTCGATTTTAGTGGATAGTATTCATAAACAATCCTGCCTGTTGTGTCTTCCTCTGTGCTTCTAATTGTTAGGCTTGTTGATTTTATGGAGTCTAACTTTATATTAAATTCATCGTAATTAAAATTAAAATTATCACCATTAATAATTGCTAAACCTGCTATTACTCTTCCATCAAAGCTCATATCTCTATTTTGTTTTATGGTAATAGTTTTGTTTTTTGGAAGTACAACTACTTTTTTATTTTGACTTAATACAAATGGTTTAGCTCCTTTTATTATTAAATTATTGTTTTTTAGGTTCAAAATTGCATTTGGGTTTTTGGCTTCCATAGTCTCCGATGATATTTTAATAACATCATAGTCTTCTTTTTTTCGCATAGCTTTTATCCATTTACGAACTTTTGATAAAACCAAAACTTCTTGGGACTCCGCATTATATTGAATAAAGCCTTGTTTGGACAACCTTATAAGCATTAGGCGAACCTGATAAGCTGGTCTTCTAATTTGCATAGCCAGTTCTTTTGCAGTAAATTCATCTCCAAAGTTTGCAGCATGTTTGTTTATTATCGAAAGCGGATGCACATTGTCCATTCCTCGTATCATTCTGTATTCACGTTCCGAAAAATAATTATCCGACTCAAAACTTGCTTTACTATGTGTTGAGCCTACTGGCATTGCAAAATCAATTAGCGTATCGTTTTTTTTCCACCTAAGTACCGAAGTATATATTTGCATGTTGTGGTATGTCGAATAAAATGGACTCAACTTACCTGATGTCATTTCTTGCATCACTTCAACTGTTTTCTTTGTAGCGTTATACTTAAATAATATATTACCATGATACAAAGAATCTTTTTCTATTTTAAAAACTATTCTTGCATTTTTACTAGTTATATGGTTTTCATCAAATAAAAACCGTTGTGAAATTACTTTGATAAACAGTTCTTTATTTTTTTTTACAAACAACCGCGCTCCTTCTCTTTGATCTCCTTTACCAACGAACTTAGAACCATACATTGTAAACCCTCCTACATAAAAAAAACCAGGAATAACTTCGGGTATTTCAATTCTTTTATTTTTAGATTCAAATCTTGGATATGTTGCACTTATTGGTTTTACATTAGCTAAAATTTTTTCGTATAATTTACCTAACTGTGGTTCATTAAAATAATTTTTATTATAAAACATTACAGTATCTGCCATATATGAAGGGGTTCGCATATTGATTCTATAAAAAGACAATGTTGCATAAACATCATTTTTCTTAAAACCTGCTCTTTCCCATGTTACTTTTCCTTTATTACCACTCCATGAGTTATTTACATATTTAAAAGTTCCATTTGTATTATAAATTACTAAGCTGTCCTTTTTTGAATAACATATCAGATTACCTTGTTTTAAACTTACAGTTAATCCTTTTTCTTTATCAAACAGTAATCTTGTATTTCCATTTTGGGTATACCATCTTGCAGAAGTTGATTTATAAAGGACATTGTTTTTTGACAGTTCTATTGAAAATCTAAGGAATTTTGAAATTAGTATAATAGAGTGTGATCTATCTACTATATAGTGTTTTAAGCTTTTGTTCCAATTTGAAAAACTATTTGCATCAAATACACTGTTTTTAGTAAAATATAAAAGTGTGGAGAGGTATGAATGAAAATGAGGATATGCCCTAGCTCGTTTTTTTAATAACAAATTGGAATTGTTAAAAATAGCTGTTTTTTGACTTTCGGTAAATGTTCCAATATTCCATGCATTTGAAAACTCTTCTAATAATTGAAGAAGTACTTTTTTTTTACTTTTTTTATTTGTTTCGCGATTATACAATTCAGTTAACACAGAAATAAACTTTTCTTTGCTTTCAAATGAAGTAATTTTCTCTTGAGCAAAAAAATTAAAAGGAAGTAGAAATAGTATTATTAAAACTATTATTTTTTTATGCATATTTTTTTTTTAAAGGTTTTATATTTATATAATATTGCTAACACATGATGTAAGGTCAAAGACCTTAACTCTTCCAAAAGGGATTTTACGAGTAATTAGGGGACTCGAATAAATAAAATGCAAATATATTAAATTAGTTTGTTATTTTACAATTCAAAAAAAGTCGCAAATAGTAAACTATTTAAGACCTTTTTTTGAAGTAGTAAAATGGCAAAATAATGACAAAGAATTGTATTTTATTTTTTCGAGTCCCCCTTATGTAAACTTTTTCAAAAAAAATCATTATCCATATTTATAAATGTAAATGTTAGAATATTTATCTAAGTATTATTATAAGTAATTAACAATGAATAATGGACAATTAACAATTTTGTTTACGCCAGAATTACAATAAGTTACAACTTTACAAAGTGTCGATTTTATACAATGACCTACTTATATATCAATAATCAGTAATATACATTAATGAAATACAAAAAAATTAACAATAGTATTTCAATTTTTAGGCTACCCGTCAGAAGTTGGACAGTCTTGTTTATCAGGTATTTCGTAACAGGATAAAAATCAATCCTGTTAATCCTGTCAAAAAAAATGTCCAATACTATACGTGTAGCCAATTTTTGTATTAATTCAGTAATATACGAATATTTATAATAAAAGCAATTTATTTTATGAAAAAATTTTTTTTTAATAATTTTAATATGGTTCTTAATTATTATTTTACACATAAAATTATATAAACAGAAGCAAATATTGTAAGATATTCTTTGTTTTATAAAAAATACATATTCTAAAATGATAGTATATGTGTTTTTTATAAAATTATTTTAAATAGAAGTTATTTACACAATATCAAAATTTAATAAATATAAAATTAAGTGCTATAATACTGTATTCCTATAACTTAATAAATATAATAATTCTTTTTGTTATCTTTATATTGTTTGTAACAATATCATAATATTAAATAAAATACTCATTTATTCAAACTTACATATTATTATATATTTGTAGTTGTAAAAAAGACTGTTACTTTTGCAGGTTCAAAACAAATGATTTCTTTATTTTCAAACCTTTATTATTATATATGACTACATTTAGTGATTTAAATTTAGATAGTAAAATTATCAAAGCTATAGAAGAACTCGGTTTCGTTACACCAACCGATATTCAAGCTAAAGTAATACCAACCTTATTAAACACAAAAAAAGACATAGTTGGACTTGCGCAAACAGGAACTGGCAAAACTGCTGCTTTTGGTCTTCCTATTATTCAAAATACAAAAATTGAATTACTCTACCCCCAAACACTTATATTAAGTCCAACACGTGAATTGTGTATTCAGATAACAAAAGATTTAAAAGAATATGCAAAATACTACGAAAAACTTAATATTGTTTCTGTATATGGAGGTGCATCAATTGATACACAAATAAAAAATATAAAAAGAGGAGCACAAATAATTGTTGGAACTCCTGGAAGAGTAATTGATTTAATTAAAAGAAAAAGATTAGATATTTCTAAAATTAATTCATTAATTCTTGACGAAGCCGATGAGATGTTAAATATGGGTTTCAAAGAAGAGATTGACAAAGTGTTGCTTACAGCTCCAAAAGATAAGCAAACATTGTTGTTTTCGGCAACTATGCCAAAAAGAATTGCCGAAATTGCTAACAAATATATGAATGACAAAGAACAAATTGTTGCAGGAAAACAAAATACAGGAGCCAAAAATGTTGAGCATGCATACTATATGGTTAGAGCCGCCGATAGATATAAAGCCTTGAAAAGAATCGTAGATTTTTATCCTAATGTATATGGAATTGTTTTTTGTAGAACAAGACGAGAAACAAAAGAAGTTGCCGAAAAGCTAATGCAAGACGGATATACTGCTGATGCTCTACATGGCGATTTGTCTCAAGCACAAAGAGATCAGGTTATGCATAGATTTAGATTGAAAAATTTACGTTTATTAATAGCTACCGATGTTGCTGCTCGCGGTATTGATGTTAGTGATTTGACTCACGTAATAAACTACAACCTACCTGAAGATTCTGAAGCATATATACACAGAAGTGGAAGAACTGGAAGAGCTGGAAAGAAGGGGCGATCTATTGTGATAATACACTCGCGAGAGTTGGGTAAAATTAAAATTATTGAGAAGAAAATTAATAAAACATTCAAACATGATAAAGTTCCTTTGGGAAAAGAAATATGTGAAAAACAATTATTCAACCTTGTCGATAAAGTAGAAAAAGTGGAAGTAAATGAAGCCGAAATTAATAAATTTTTACCTACTATTTTCTCTAAATTTCAACATCTTGATAAAGAGGGAATAATAAAACATTTTATTTCTGCAGAATTTAATAGATTTTTGACATACTACGAAACTGCTCCTGACTTAAATATTAGTAAGGATAGTAGAAACAAAGAAAGAAATATAAAATCTGAAAGTGGTTTTACCAGATATTATTTAAATATTGGCAAAGTACATAAACTTGCACCTACAAATTTGATTGGTTTGATAAATGAAAACCTAAAAATAAGAAATGTTAAAGTTGGTAAAATAGAGATTCTAAAAAACTTTTCGTTTTTTGAACTTGAAGCTGGGTATGAGAGTCAATTAATAAAATCAATGAATAGATCGAAATACAAGGGAATTGCAATTGTGATAGAACAAGCAAAACCCAGACAAAATGAAAGACGAAGAAAAAAAAGAAATAGATATTAATTTCGGTTACACGTATAGAATTGGACATTATTTTATTTTTTGACAGGATTTACAGGATTAACAGGATTGATTTT
>JAOZVK010000085.1 GCA_029938185.1 Bacteroidales bacterium
TTTATAATAGTTTAAATAAGATAATAAGGTTAATAATGACGATTAAACTTTATTTTTACTAAGGTTAAAAAAAAAAAAAGGTTTTAAATCCAAAAAGTATCAAGCGATAAATGAAAAATGCCCATTTTATATTTATTTTTTTAATAAATCTTTTATTACATAGTATATTGCCAATAGAACAGAGAGCATTGAAAGAATGACAGTAAAAGCTGGAATTTTTAATTCGAGAAACTTATCCAATTTCACTCCTCCAAAAACACCAACTAAAATAATTGCAATCATTTGAAATGCAATACCTGTATATTTGGCATAGCTAGCTAATTGCTTTCTCTTGTCTTTTTCCTCCGATTTTTCTGGCATCACTTATACTTTTATTATCCATATCGCACGAGCCTGTAAATATTGCACCTGGTTCTATCGAAATTTTATTTGTAATAATTTCACCGTGAACTTTGGCTGATTTTTTCAATGAAAGCAGTTCTGAGACTAAAATTTTGCCATCAACTTTTCCAGCAATTTCCGAGTTTTTACAATTTATATCTCCTACAATTACTCCTGATGGACCAACAATAAGTTTTCCTTTTGTTATAATATTCCCTATCAATTTACCATTAAACCGAATATCTCCATTCGTTTTAATTTCACCAGTAATTTGCGTTCCTGCTTCAATCATATTAGCACCAGTAGGGGCAGTTTCCTGTTTTTTTGTCATTGTACTTGACTTTTTATTTTTTGATGAAAACATAGTCATTTAATTTATTAACTATTTTTATATAATTTTAAAATTTTCCATAAATTTTGTAGTATAAATACCTTTTTGAAAATTCTTATCTTTCATAAGTTTAATATGAAAAGGTATTGTAGTTTCTATTCCTTCGATAACAAACTCATCAAGTGCTCGTTTCATTTTACTTATTGCTTCTTCTCTTGTTTGAGCAACAGTAATCAGTTTGGCAATCATTGAGTCGTAATTTGGTGGAATTGTGTATCCAGAATATACGTGTGTATCAACTCTTACTCCGTGACCACCTGGTGTATGAAGAGTTGTTATTTTGCCAGGAGATGGTCTAAAGTTATTTTTTATATCTTCGGCATTAATTCTACATTCTATTGCATGAAGTTTTGGGTAATAGTTTACACCAGTAATTTCTATTCCAGCTGCAACTTTTATTTGTTCTTTTATCAAATCGTGATTTATAACTTCTTCAGTTATTGGATGTTCAACCTGTATCCTAGTATTCATTTCCATGAAATAAAAGTTGCTATGCTTGTCTACAAGAAATTCTACTGTTCCAACCCCCTCGTAACTTATTGCTAAAGCCGCTTTTATTGCTGCTTGTCCCATTCTTTCACGAAGCTCATCGGTCATAAACGGAGAGGGAGTTTCTTCAAGCAACTTTTGGTGTCTTCTTTGTATTGAGCAATCTCTTTCTGACAAATGGTTGGCTTTTCCATATTGGTCTCCAATTATTTGTATTTCTATATGTCTTGGGTCTTCGATAAATTTTTCGAGATATAGTCCATCGTTTCCAAAAGCAGCTTTTGATTCTTGTTTTGCAGAATCCCAAGCATGTTCAAATTCATCTTCTTTCCATATTACTCGCATTCCTTTACCACCACCTCCAGCGGTAGGTTTTAATATTACAGGATAAGTTATTTCTTTGGCTAGTTCTATTCCTTGTTTCCAGTTATCAATTAAACCAATTGAGCCTAATATTATTGGTACTCCAGCGTCTAACATTGTTTTTTTTGCAGTAGCTTTATCACCCATTTTGTCAATCATTTCGGCAGTTGGACCTATGAATTTGATATTGTGTTTTTTACATATTTTAGCAAATTTAGAATTTTCTGCAAGAAATCCATATCCTGGGTGTATTGCATCAGCATTTGTTATTTCAGCTACCGATAAAATAGTGGGTATACTCAGATAAGAGTCGATACTTGGCGGAGGTCCTATGCAAACGGCTTCGTCTGCAAATCTTACATGCAAACTTTCTTTATCGGCTGTTGAGTATACTGCTACTGTTTTTATTCCCATTTCTTTACATGTGCGAATAATTCTTAGTGCAATTTCTCCTCTATTTGCTATTAATATTTTCTTTAGCATTATATTGTGTATCAGGTATAATCAAAACTACTTATTATTAAATACTTAGCGTTACTAATTTTCACGCAGGGTCAACTAAAAATAAAGGCTGGTCGAACTCGATTGGTGTAGCATCATCTACTAGTATCTTTACTACTTTGCCCGAAACTTCTGCTTCTATTTCATTGAATAGCTTCATGGCTTCAATAATACATATAGTTTTTCCTGTTTCAATATTGTCGCCAATACTAACATACACAGGTTTATCTGGACTCGGCTTTCTGTAAAATGTACCAACCATAGGGGCTTTAATAGTTATATATTTTGAACTTATATCTTCTTCTTTTTTTTCTGCTTCAACAACTGGTGTTGTTGTCGTAACAGGTTGCATTGTTTGCATTTGTGGTGCCATTTGCATTTGAGGTACAGCTGTAACTTGAGTTGCTAATGGGATTTGTTGAATGTAAGTTGTTTCTGTTTGAGCAACTTTGCCTTTTTGAGGTGTTTTAACTGTAATTTTTAGTTCATCAGTTTCGATATGAACTTCTGTTGCGCCCGATTTGGCTATTGCTCTAACAAAATCTTGTATTTTTTTATAATCCATATGTTAATATTTTAAGGTACTTGACTTACTTAAATTATGTTAATTTTTTGCGATATATATATAGCGATTTATTTTTTAATTAACTAAAATTTATTATTATAATATTTTATTATTACTAAAAATATTTTTTGACAAATATATTAATAACTTTTGTAATAAAAATAGCGATTTTATAAATATTAAAAATATATTGAAAAAAGTTTTATTATAGTTTATTTTTCAATATATTAGCTAACAAAATATTAAAAACTTATATATTTATGAGTTATACGCCCATTTTAAATATATCGCCCCCCATGTAAAACCTGCACCAAATGTAGATAAAATTAAATTATCACTTTTTTTTAATTGATTTTCCCATTCCCATAAGCACAATGGAAGCGTTGCGGAAGTTGTATTTCCATATTTTTGAATGTTAATCATAACCTTATCCTTATTTAACTCCATTCTGCGTATCGTAGCATCAATTATCCTCTTATTTGCCTGGTGTGGTACAAGCCATGCTATATCATCAGATGTTAGTTTGTGTTTATTCATCATTTCAATAGATATGTCAGCCATTTTTGATACAGCAAATTTAAATACTGCTTTTCCTTCTTGATAAATAAAATGTTCTCTTGCATCTACTGTTTCGTGAGATGCAGGCTTTACGGAACCACCCGCTTTTTGGTGTAAATGCTTTCTACCGCTACCATCTACTCTCATTATTGAGTCCACAATTCCATTATCATTTGTTGTAGGTTCAAGCAATACTGCTCCTGCCCCATCGCCAAATATTGCACAGGTATTTCTATCACTATAATCTACAATAGATGACATTTTGTCTGCACCTACAACGATTATTTTTTTATATTGTCCTGATTCTATAAACTTTGAAGCAGTTGATAATCCGTACAAAAAGCCCGAACAGCCTGCATTTAAATCATAGCTAAATGCATTTTTAATCCCAACTTTATCTGATATAATATTTGCTGTTGCAGGAAATACCATGTCTGGAGTTACTGTGCAACATATCAAAAGGTCTATTTCATTTTTATTTGTGTTTGTTTTTTCAAGCAAACGTTTCACTGCTTTGGTTCCCATATCGGAAGTACCTTTACCAACTCCTTTTAGAATTCTTCTTTCTTTGACACCAATTCGAGTCATTATCCATTCGTCCGAAGTGTCAACCATTGTTGATAATTCTTCATTTGTCAAAATGTATTCTGGAACATATGCACCTATTCCAGTAATTGCAGCTCTTATATTATTCATTAAAATAGTTCTTATAAAATTATTATAATGTTTAGCTCTTCGACCTATTTAATATTGCTTACGCATGATATATAACAAATTGTATATCAGAAAATAAGCTTTATGCAAAATAGATGAAAATTTTTGTATGTATGCCTAAATTACTATAATTCTACTTTTTCAATAGCTAATTGACCTCTGTAATACCCACATTCAGAACATACTCTGTGATATTGTACTGTTGCACCACAATTAGAGCATTTTGCCAAAGTCTTTTTAGTTGCTTTGTAATGTGTTCTTCTTTTGTTTCTTCTCTGTTTTGATATTTTATGTTTAGGATGCGCCATTTTACGTTGTTATTAAGTTTTTATAATTTATTATTAGTTATTTATAATGTCTTTAAGTTTATTCCAACGAGGATCAATAGATTTTTTTTCTTCTTTAATTAAATAAGAATCTAATTTTTCAATCATATTCCTATTACATAATAAATCACCATTTTTATCCTGTTTATGTATCCGTTGATACGGTAAACTTAAATTAATATATTCAAAAATATGTTGAGATAAATCAAGCTCATTCTCATTATGAGATATTGTTATAGTATCATATGCATCTGACAAATCGGAATTTGTTTCTCCTATTTCTACAAATAAATTTGTATTATATTTTATTGGCAAATCAAAAAAATCTAAACATCTATCACATTGTATATTAACAGTTCCTTTTATATTAAAAAATAAATTTAATGAATTATCTTTTTTATTTAAAGTAATATAAACTGTAAGGTTCGCTTTTTTAATTTCAGTTTCTTCAAACTTTTCAAAAAAACTTTCATTAACTTGAAATTCAAGTTGATATTTTCCTGATTCTAATCCTTTGTATGGAATTTTATATTCTATGTTTTTTTCCAAAATTATTTTATTAAAATACAAAGGCACAAATGTAAGTATTAATATTTAAAAAAAAAATGGCTTTATAAGCCTTTTTATACTATTGTTATCTTAATATTTGTTTCTATGTTGATTATCAAATATTAACTGATAATCAAAAATAGTAAAATTATTTAGATGTAAGTAAGGTAAAAAGACTTAAAGCCATTTTTTATTTGTAAAAATTTTTATTAAAAGCATTAAATTCTTGTTTATTTAGTATAATTCGTTTCCATACTGATATTATAAAACCACTTCCATAGCCAAATAGTTGAGTATAGGCAGCAACTATTGAAAGTATTGCAACTACAATATTTTTATTTTTTATTAATGAGTCTGTAAATAATAGCATAGTATAAAACACTATTAATAATGAAAATATAGGAAAAACAATGCTAATTATCAAAATAAAAATATTTCCTATTAAAAAAGCTGATGGGAAAGTATGTACTATTTTAAGTGATTTTGGATGACGTTTATATAAATTAATTCTTGCTATTCCTGAATTATGTACTTGTTTAAAAAACTTCCTAAAATCGGTTCTTCTTTTATGATATACAAAAGCTTCTCTTATTAGAGTAGTAGAGAAATCATTATTAATTATTCTTAAACTCATGTCAATATCTTCGCCAAAACGCATTTTAGAAAAGCCATTTGTTTTTTTGTAAACTTCGGAAGAAAAGCCCATATTAAAGCTTCTTGGATGAAATTTATCAACTTTAGTTTTGCCACCTCTTATTCCTCCTGTTGTAAAAAAAGATGTCATCGAATAATTAATTGCTTTCTGTACCGAACTGAAACTTTTGTGTGATGCATCGGGTCCTCCAAATGAATCGACATAGTTTGTGTTTAAATATTTATTTACAATTTTAAAATAATCATTTGGAATTATACAATCTGAATCAAAGAAAATAAAATATTCATAATTGGCTCTATCGGCACCAAAATTTCGGCTTAGTCCAGGTCCTTCATTTTTTTTATCATAATATTTTATATTTAATTTTTTTCTATATTTTTCAACAATTTCAAAACATTTATTAACTGAGCCATCTTCAACAATTATTATTTCAAAATTTGTTTCGCTTTGCTTTGAAAGACTATCAAGTAATTCTTCTACTTCATCGGGTCTATTATAGACTGGGATAATTATGCTAAAATTCATTATATTTATTGTGTTGTGAAACTGTGTTAAAAAATAAAGCATTCCCCGTATTTCGCTTAACTTCATACGGGGCTAACAATTAGGTCGTCCTTATGGACTTTTTTGATTGCATAGTTTGTAGAGTTTGACCTAATAAAAAGTATATTTTTGTTTTATAGTTTTAACCACAGAGTTTTAGTTTTTAACTCCTTAGTCAAAAACTATCAATTTATAATCAACTGTATACTTTTAGTTTGTTTTGTATTTCGAATAACAATAAAATACATACCTTTGTTTAAATTATTTACACTTATTTTTAGTTTATTCTTTGTTTCTTTGTTATAAAGTGTAGTAATTTTTTTTCCAGTAATACTATAAATCTCAACTATAGCATCTTTTTCTTTTAACAAATCACTTTCAACAGTAAAATAATCTTTAGCTGGATTTGGATAAATTTTTATATCATGGTTTGATAATTTATGATTATTTTTAATTTCTGATATTTCATCAGGTATTTTACCACTTTTATAAAACAAAATTTTTCCGTACCAAGGTTGTACATTTACACTTGTAGTAACTTCTTTTCCATCTATATCATTCCATACCGAATTACCTAAGTTATATATTTTAATAGAATTAGAAGAATTTGTAAATAATTTTACACTATCTAATAATGTTCCTTTTGTGCCAACAACTTCTTCGAATTTAACATTATCAAGCCAATAAATATTGGCATCATCTGAGTCTGTCATAAAATAAAGTTTACAATTATCGCTTGTTCTATCGGCATATATAAAAGTTTCATATTCTTTTCTTTTGGTGTCAAAAGCGTAAAAACTTTCCAGTATATTTTGTTTTGTCCATTCACTTTCATTTAAATCATTAAATCTCAATTTAATATCTCCAAAATTATTAGCAATTACAGAAAAACTCAATCTATATAATTTGTCATTTTCTATAGAAATAGTGTTTGGCATAGCATTTATACTTTTGCTTGTATATATAATTTTTAGGCTACCTCCATCCATTCCTGTTTTGCTTGCGTCCCATTGTTTATTATCAGACGATGATGGTTTCCAATTATCGACATCACTATCAAATGTAGAATTAAGTATCAGATTTTGTTTTACATTTGTAATGTTATATTTACTATATTGAACATGATTAGCTCTTGAATTTTGTCCATAATTTCTGCTTGAATAATCATTTTGCCAATGAGCCAAATTATAATTACCACTAAATTTTATAATAGTTTCGTTTGAAGGATTAGCATAAAAATTATTTTTGAATGTTCCATGATTTACACTTGATTTTGTTTTTGTTAATGACAAGTTTAAATTATTTGCATTTAAAGAAATTATTTGATTATTTTCAATAATATTGTCTTTTGAAATTTTATCTCCATTTTTATCTTGAATTACAATATTTGGGTCGTTATTGTAAACAATGTTGTTTTTTACTACAGTATTTCTAAAAGTATTGAGTCTAATTCCCATATCAGTATTATTAAAAATAACATTATTTTCTATAACATTGTCTTTGAATGTATTATCAGAACCTATTCCCATTCCATATGCACTATGACTTGAACAAGGTAAAGTAGTAGAACCTCCGCAGCCGTTTGATTCATCGGTATTTCCTATGCTTCCTGAAATAATATTGTTTCTAATTTTATTCCCATTAGAACCAATGGCTATACCACCACCGTCATTTATTACCAAGAGTGCATTTTTTATAATATTTTTTTCAATAATATGATTACCTTCGGCTTTTAGGTATATACCTGTCCAACCACAATTTTCAATAGTATTATACCTTACTGTAAATGCTTTACCAAATACTCTCATTGCACTGCCATTGTACGATTTTACTGTATAGACACCATAACCGGGAAGCATAGAATTATTTTTAATTATATTATTTTCTACTTTTGTATTTTTAATATCATAACCTGAAGTTGCACTTAATCCTATTGATGTATTGAATGAATTATTAATATTGTTGTTGTAAATATGTGCATTAGCACCACACCATAATGTAATAGCTCCACCATTATAATTAAAATTACAATTATAAACTTTCACTCCATCTGTTTTATTTATATCAATTGCTTTGCCAAGATAATGCAAAAAATCAATATTTGATATTTCTGTGTTATGTTTTAAATATCCTGCCGACATTCCGCCTGGATAAACAGAACCTTCAATGAACAAATTGTTTGGATTTTGATTATTCTTTGGGTAATAATAAAGCTTTTTATTAGCTGAATCGTAATACCATTCTCCAGGGTAATCAAGTTCTTCCATTTTGTTATCAAGATAAAAACCCCAACCTGCATTAGCTGTTATTCCATCGCTCAATGTAAAATTTCCGCTTGATGCTGTATAATTACTCACTTTTACAAGACTCATAGTCCAACTGTAATTTCTAACTCTAAGATTTGCTCCATTCCAGTATCCATTGGCTTTGAGGTTTTTATACTCATCACAATTAAACGATTTTCCGCCATTGCTTTTAGTTATTTTAGACCAATTTCGATGTTCCAATCTTGGCGATTCTACATTTGGATATCTGGCAAGAGTCATAATATCATCGTCTGCAAATAAATAGTAAATCGGCATATCTTTACCATTTTTATCTTTCGGAATAATTGCTGATACATCTGCTTCCCATATTTTATCTTTGTTCGAGCCAAAAGCATTATTATTTGTCTTTGTCCAATTTTCAATTTTTATGCTTCCTTTGAATTTTGGATTTTCACCAGTACCATAACTACCAATTTTTACTCCTACAGGTGTTTTATACAATGAAAATTTTCCTCTAAATACATCTCCTTTTTTGAATAGAACCGATGAGTTATCTGGAAACTTTATAGCATTAATTTTATCTAATGTTTTCCATGCAGTTGATTCGCTTAATCCGTCTGCATTATCATCGCCACTATTAGCAACGTAATAAGTCTGTGCTTGTGTAGCAATTCCAAAAAATAAAGTGATAATTGTTAAAATTGTTTTTACTAAATCCATTTTTTTATGTTTTAAATTTATTCGTTACATTATACTGCAAATGTACGACATTATTTACAAACAATGTTAAATACACTCGAAAAACTTCAAACTGTGCAATCAAATGTCCGTAAGGACGACGACTATTGTTAAACCACGATGATAATCGTGGTATTAAAAGAACTTATGACATAAAGACCCTCAAGACGAACAATTTTGCTCTATTCCCACAACTATCGTTGTGGATTTACAATAGTTCGTCCTATCGGACTTTTGATTGCACAGGTGAAAAATTTTGTTTTTAATGGCCTATCTACGGCTTTAAAAGCAACAATTCGGGTGGTTTTGTAAACTAAACTGTAAACGTCTTATATTCAAACGTATAATAAATGTTGTAAATAATTTAAACCCTTATTATCAATTAATTATAAAATTCATGAAATTTTTATATCTCTTATAATCAAATCTTTATAAACTCCGAAACTTCAGTTATTTAAGTTTTTTATTAATTCCTAAAATGTTTTTTTATTTTGTTAGTAAATTTTTTAGCTAAAATGGCATAAGTATTAACACGGGGTGCAACACCCTATGAATAAATGCATTCATAAGCAAAAACGCCATGAAAGGGCAAAGCAATACAATAAATAAAAAAAAATTTAGAACAATAATATTATTGTAAATTATTAATTTTTATAAGACCAGAACCAGATGTAAACCAATTCGTAATTCATCATTCGTCATTTCCTAAGTTTATTGAATATCTTCTTCTTTTACAAACAAATATAATTCGTCATGTTTAAAATAACTATACAATGACATATAATATGGTTTGGGAAACCATTCCCATGAGCCTTTTCTTAGTATAAAACTTTTAAGACCAATCCAAGGTAGTGAGTATTTGTTATATGAATAGGAAACATCAATGTTTAATCCACCTACTCTATTTTGGTTTCTTCTTTTATACCCCCATTTTTTTTTCACTTCGCCAGCTCCAAACTTAATATCAAAATTATTGGTCTCAAGAACTATATTGTAAGATTTTACAATATGTCTACTCTCTTTGTAATTTACTAAATAGTATGAATAAGAAACACCAAAATTTGCATTTCCTGATTTAAACAAACCAAATGTAAAATCAATACCATAAGTCAAACCCGCTCCAAAAGTATATCCTAATGTAAATTTTGGTGAAACAAAAATATCAGGAATATAATTGGTTTGCGAAAATGATTTATAGCTGAAAAG
Organism: Bacteroidales bacterium; assembly: GCA_029938185.1. Classification (GTDB taxonomy): domain Bacteria; phylum Bacteroidota; class Bacteroidia; order Bacteroidales; family JAOZVK01; genus JAOZVK01. Next base: position 10,247 of record JAOZVK010000085.1, read on the forward strand.
GCTCAACAATATTATTAATATTATTTTTTTCATGTATAAATTTGGTAGTCCTAATTTGTACTGATTATTAATTTATAAATATGAACTTTAATTTTCATTAACAAAGTTTGGGCTACCCGTTTAAGGTTGGACAAAAGTACACCGGTCTGACCGATTTGCTCTTACATATAAATTATAACAAATTAATATTCAACACTCTCCAACTTTAAAAGGGTAGCCAAAGTTTGCCAAAATTCTATGACTTTGGCAAACTTTAATAAAATTACTTTGTTATAGTTCCTTTTTTATAAGAAAATTCAATATAATCATTATTTGTGTCATTCCCATCATCAACAATATTAGTTATTTTAATTATAGCATACTCATTTGTGCCTCTAATCTTTGCTACAATAATTGCTCCATTTGAAACAGAAAAACTACTACTACTATTTGAACCTCCCGGAGAGCCATTATTGTATGCTGTTTCTGCCTGATTTACAGTAGCTGTATTAAAATCTAAACTAGTATTTACATAAAGTGTTGAATTTTTTGAATACCACTTATATGAAAATTTACCCTGAGCAGCTGTTAAATTAAACATATCAACTTCGCTTGGAGATGCTTTTCCATTTTTGTCCTCATTTGATACTAAGTCCCATCCACTTGGATAGTCGCTTGATGGGTTATTAGCATTATATATTTTGCCTGAATTAGTAGATGTACCAAACTGAACATCATTTGAGCCAACAGTAAATGTTTTGGTTTCTTCGTTTGTTTCAACCTTATCTACAACTTTGAATGATATTGTTACATTATCACCTGATTTTAAACTAGAAGGTATAACATAATCATAAACAAAAGTAGTTGAGTAGTCATCACTACTCGGAATTGTAGAATTGGATGTTCCAGAAGCACCTGTAGGATTTGCCGTTACAACTAATTCTTGTAGTTTTTCGTTTGAAGATACTTTTATTTGAAATTTTACTGTTGAGCCAACTTTATATGTTGCTCCTGATTCTATGCTTACTGAAATTGTAGGTTTTTCGTTAGTGTCTTCCACACAAGCCGAAAACATAAAAAGTATGCTTGCTATAATTGTACTAACTAATAATAAACTTCGATTTTTCATTATATAGGTTTTAAGTTATTAAATATATTAATTGTGTTTAGATTTGTTTAAAATAATATCAAATATAGTTTAAAATTTGATTATTTGTGATTGTTTACAAAAAAATAATTATATTACTATTGAATTTCAATTAATTAATTTTGGTTTTTTATAGACTATTATAGACTTCTTATAATGCTAATACCTTAAAAATTTTATTAAGCTAATTTACTAATTAATAGTATACATATAATATACTCTAAACTGTTATAATTTTAACATTAACAAACAGTTATCAATTATTAATCAAAGAATTGTACCATTGTATCATTGAATAATTGTACCACTTAAAGTATAGTAATAAATAGTTAAAAAGCCTTAAAAACTTATTTATGCATGCTTTTACAAACCTATAACGTTTTTTTATTAATTACCAATATAAACTTGATTGAAAAAAATCAATGAGTCATAAATTTTCAAACTTTGTAAATTTAAAAATATTAAAATTAATAATTATTTTTATAATTAAGATTACATTTTTAATATAATTTCGTATATTTACGACATTATAAAGTTTTCGACATATTTAATGTCAATTACACATTGATATATAATCAATTTTATTTCATAAATACTAAATAAACTGATACTCTAAACGGTTATAGTTTTAACATTAACAAACTGTTATCAATTATTAATCAAAGTATTGTATCATTGTACCATTGAATCATTGAATAATTGAATCATTGAATAATTGAATCATTGAATCATTGAATCATTGAATAATTGAATCATTGAATAATTGAATAATTGTACCATTTAAAGTATATCATAAATCAGTAATATTAAATAATTCTGTATAAAATATATACTATTTAGTAGCAGTCTTTAGTTACAGTAATTGAGATAAGTTTATATTTTGCAAAATGCTTAGAAATTGTCAAAAAATAAAATGGAAAATAAATCAAATAAAAACGAAAATTTATTAGTCGACAGATATAAAGAAATGCTGGAAAAAAAAGTTCAGTATTATTTTGATGTTGAAGAATTTGAAGAAATAATTGATTCTTTTCTCTCTATAAATCTATTATATGATGCATACAATGTTGTACAATTAGCAATTAAACAACACCCTAAGTCTGTAGAAATACAGCTTCGTAAAGCTCATATAATGATAGAGGAAGGACGTACTATAGAATCGTTAAGACTATTAACAAAACTACAAAAAATAAGTTCGTCAGATTTAATAATATATTTGTTAAAAGGTGCTGTATATATATCAATGGGAGATATTGAAAATGCAGAACAAGAAATTACAGATATGTTTAAAATTACTGATGAAGATGAAATAGCTTATTATGCTTATAACATTGGAATTGCATATCAAAAATTTAGTTATTATGATTTAGCTTTAAAATATTTAAACAAATCATTGAAAGCCGAAGAAGATAAATGGGTCTTTTTTGATTTAGCTAATTGTTATAATAAGTTAAAAAAATATGATTTAAGCACAAAGTATTATAATAAATACTTAGATGAAGAACCATATGATGAAAAAACATGGTACACATTAGGTTTAATTTATTATAAAAATAAAAAATATGATGAAGCAGTAGATTCATTTGATTTTTCATTAGCAATTGATGATAAATTTATAAATGCCCTTTTTTATAAAGGTCTAACATATATAAAATCTAAAGAATTCGATAAAGCAATTGTTGTTTTTAAGGACTATTTATTACTAGATGAAAATTCGGAGGAAGCCCATTATTACATAGGGAAATCTTACTATATACTTAATAATCACCCTATAGCATATAAACATTTTAGCAAAGCTTTAGAACTTGATTTTATGCATGCTGACTCTTGGTATGGAAAATCTATAATATTATTATCTGAAAAAAAATACTCGGAAGCACTACACTCTGTTATGCAAGCATTAAAAGTAGAATCTGAAAATGGTGCTTTTTGGAATATAGCTGGAATAATTTATACTAAAATGAAAAAATTTAACGAAGCCGAGCGCGCTTTGAAAAAAGCAATATTTTATAATGATAAAATTTCAAAATATTGGATTAGCTATGCCAGTTTGAAACAAGAACAACGTTTGTACACCAAACAAATAATGATACTTAAAGAAGCATATAACATGATTCCTGATAGTGCTGAAATTAATTATAACTTGGCTGCTATTTTATTAGTACACAAAAAAGAAAAAAAAGCTATTTTTCATTTAGAAAAAGCATTAAATATAAATAATAATAAAAAACATATATTTAATAAACTATATACAAATAGTAACAATAAAGTATCCGAGCTTTTATTAAAATATTAAATAAGGTCTTCGACCTACTTAATGTGGCTTACGCATTCTATTAATATTCTAATAACATGTAATTTAACAAAAAATAAATATTGAAAAACTTTTGTAAAACTACTTATAGTTGTAAATACACTTAGAATACTACAAAGCCAACATACAACATATGTTGGCTTTGTAAATTCATACAAGTTGTTGTACTTTCAATGGTTCAATGATACAAAATATTGAATAATAACATATAATAAAAGTAAAATTATTAACCTAATTAGTATAACTATATAAAAATGATTCTTTTTTTTATATTATACTGTTTATCAAGCGTAAACAAACTTTTAGCTATTCACTTACTTAACACTTCTATAAAAGTCAAATATAACAATATATAGAAATTCAGATATTCTAAATTATTAAGACTTAAACTACTTATAAAGATTTGAAAAACCAAATGCTTTTTATCATTGAATATATTTACATTAATTATTATATTTAGCCAAAATTCATAAATAAGTACCAATTACTAAAATTCAGAACTCACAAAAACAGTTTTCTTTTTCCAAAACAATCGCAAGTTA
>JAOZVK010000086.1 GCA_029938185.1 Bacteroidales bacterium
CCGAACAAGAAAAGCTCAAAGAAAAATTAAAAAGAGAAAAAGCAGAACAAGAAAAACAGGAAGAAAAATTAAAAAGAAAAAAAGCAGAAATAGAAAAACAAAAAGCAGAAATAGACTCTCAAATAATGAAATTAAAATTTATTGAAAAATTAGATAATAAAACAATAGCGAAAAAATTAGAAATAACAACTCAATATATAGAAAAAATATTAATTTTATAACACCAAAGTATCTAAAAAACAAACATAATATAGGAGAACAGTCTCCCAACAGTTTATTGCCAATCAAACTTAAAAAACACAATATTTTATTTATAATAAATTATGAAAATAGCAGCTTACAAAAACATAACAGAGCTTTATCAAAGCAAACGTTTTATGATATATAAAGCCGAGAACAAAAAAACAGCACAAAAATGTATTATTAAAATATTGAAAGCAGAATATCCCGAATCAGGAGATATTGCTGGTTTGAAAAACGAATATCAAATTGCAAAAAAAATATCAGCAAAATGCACTGTTGAATATTTAGAAACTGGAATGTTAGAAGAATGCCCATACATAGTTATGGAAGATGCAAATGCTGTGTCATTAAACATTTATTTGAAAGAAAATACTGTAAATATAAAAGAATTTATTGCACTTGCAATAAAAATAGTTTCTGCTTTAAGAGAAGTTCATAAAAACAAAATTATACATAAAGATATTAAACCCAATAATATTTTAATACAAGCACAAACAAACAATATTTTTATTATTGATTTTAATATTGCAACACAATTAACCTCCGAAACAGTGCTACTGAGCAGCCCCGAAAAATTAGATGGCACCTTACAATATATCGCACCCGAGCAAACAGGACGCATAAATCGTTCTATTGATTTCAGAAGTGATTTTTATTCGCTCGGAATAACGCTGTACGAAATACTTTACAATAAGCTACCGTTTATATCAAAAGACCCTGTGGAACTTATCCATTCGCATATTGCCAAAAAAGTAAACTTTCCAACCGCAAGTATTTACCATAAATACATTAATAAAATAATAATAAAACTTCTTAATAAAAATCCAGAAGATAGATATCAATCAGTTTCTGGAATATTATATGATTTTAATAAAGTAGATAGCTTTATTGAAAACAAAAATACAGAACAAATAGATAGTTTTGAGGCAGGAAAAAACGATTTTTCGGGACAATTACTAATACCCGAAAAACTTTATGGTAGAGAAACAGAAATTGCCACACTAACAAATAGTTTGAAAAAAGTATCTGTTGGCGAAAGTATTATGCAATTAATTAGTGGAGCTTCTGGTTTAGGAAAAACCGCACTAATAAACGAACTGCAAAAACCACTGCTTGCATTAAAAGGATACTACATAAAAGGAAAATGTGAGCAGTTTTCTCAGGACATGCCATACAATCCGTTAATTCAGTCTTTTAAAGAAATAGCAAAACAAATATTAAGTGAACCAAAAAAATCTATTGAACTAAAAAAACAAAAACTACTGAAAATACTTGATGGAAATGGAAAAATACTCACAGATTTTGTTCACGAATTAGAATTTATACTCGGTAAACAAAAAGAATTAGAACAACTTGGTGCTACCGAAACACAAAACAGATTAGAAGATGTTTTTAAAAAATTTATTAGTTTTTTTGGACAATCGGCTCTACCTTTAATCATTTTTATTGACGATTTGCAATGGGCAGATTTGCAAACTCTTAATATCTTAAAAAAACTAATTACCGATGTAGAAATAAAATATTTGTATGTAATTGGAGCATATAGAGACAACGAAACAAACAGCTCGCACCCTCTTATTATAACTATAAACGAAATAAGAGACAGTGGAAAAGTGATAGACGAAATAAAACTTGAAACCCTTACAGAACAAAATATTAAGCACTTACTTGACGATACTTTTGAAACAAAACAAAAAACACAGAATCTCGCAGAACTTATTGTTAGTAAAACACAAGGAAATCCATTTTTTATAATCGAATTTTTAAAAAAATTATATAAAGAACAAAAAATAATATTTGATTTAGAAAATTTTTGGACTTGGGAGCTTGCTTCAATAAAAGATATGCAAATATCTGATAATGTGGTAGAACTGCTACTTGACAAATTATTAGAACTACCCAAAGATACGCTTAATGTTCTTAAAAATGCCTCATTAATCTCCACAACATTTGATTTATCAACACTATCTATAATTTCGGAAACAACGGCAATTGAAGTTAATGAATATTTAATACCAGTAATAGAAAACGGATTAATAAAGCCAATAGGAAGTGCATATAAACAAGTAGGAAACTTGAAAAAAGATGAAATTAAAACTGTTTGTTATAAATTTGAACACGACCGAGTATTAGAGGCTACTTATAAATTGATTGACGAAAAAGAAAAAATTAGTAAACATTTAAGTATTGCCCAATTATTATTCAGTTCAATAGAAAAAAATAAATTAGATAATGAAGTTTTTGATATAGTAAATCATTACAATAAAGCTATAAAATTAATTACCAATGAGAAAGAAAAAATTGATGTTTGTGAATTGAATTTAAAAGCAGGAATTAAAGCCAAAAATTCTACCGCTTACGAAACAGCTCTTAAATATTTTGAAATAGGAAATAATTTATTACCAAATAATTCTTATTCTAAAAACTACAACTTAACTTATAATTTGAATAAAGAACTTGGAGAATGCCAACACCTGTTAGGAAACGATGATAAAGCAATAGAAATATATGCACAAACATATAATAATGCTCAAAACAATATTGACAAATTGCAAATTGCAATTCTACAAATAGCACTTTTTACAGAAGCAACCCAGTATGATAAAACAGTAGAAATAGCTATAAAAAGTTTGAATAATGCAGGAATCGCAATGCCTCAAACAAAAGACTTAATAGAAAGTGAGAAAAATAAAGAAGTAGATTTTGCAAATTCGTTTCTTAAAAATAATAAATTAGAAGAAATATTAAATAAAACATCTACCAAGCCAATAGAATTATTAACAGCCAATATATTAATAGCTATTTTAGACTCTGCCCTAAATTCAGGACAAATAAATATCGCATTATTGTTTTCGTATAAGCTTATTAATCAGGCTATAGAGAAGGGAGTGAATGAAAATAGTGCCACAGGATTTGGAGTAACAGGAATGTTTGCTAATACAATATTTAATGATTTTGAACAATCCTATAAATTAGGAAGATTTAGTGTAGATCTTAGCAACAAGTTTCACAATCCTAAACTTCACCACAAGGTGTTACTATATCATAGTTTTATGTGCGGTCACCTAAAGGAAACATTTTATCAAAATGTAGAAATGTTGCACACAACACTTAAATATGCAAAACAACATGGCGACTATGCTTATGCAAATTATGCTATAGCAAATATATCATTTGTAGGATACCTGACTGGTGTAAAGCTTGAAACTACTAAAAAATTTATTACAAGATACAAAAAATTTTTATATGAAACAAATTATAAAGTTGTTATAGATTTGCTTGATTTTGTTGAACTAACAATTGATTATAAACAAAATTATGAAATAGGAGAAGATGATAAAATAAATAATAAGTTTAAAGAACTTACTAATTTCTTTTTAGATATTAATTATTTGATAGGAATAGCTATTATTACAATTATATATTGTTCGTATTTACTTATAAACAAACAATATGGTAGCTGTGTGAAAATATTTGAAAAACACCTTGATACCATGATACATATAAAAGGAAATATTTGTGGCATTTTTTACTATTTTTATTATTCTATTTCTATTTATAAAAATTACAATAATTTTAGTAAAGAAGAAAAAGAAAAATACAACAATATATTAGCATCAAACCTTAGTGTGTTAAAAAAATATGCAGATTGCAATCCTCAAAATTATTTGCATTTTTACAAAATAGCAAAAGCCGAACAATTAAACTTAGAAGGCAAAAAATGGGAAGCAACCGAAGAATATGAAAAAGCTATAAATTCGGCACAAGAAAATAAAATATTTAATATAAAAGCACTTGCTAATGAGTTACTTGCAGATTTTTATATATCACAAGAAAAACATAAAATAGCTATTACTTATTATAAAAATGCACACTATTCCTACAAGCAATGGGGCGATTTGCAAAAAGTTAAAATGTTAGATGAAAAATATCCTCAGCTTTCGGTAAACTCTTCTGTTGATAATTTGGAAATGGAAAATAACTCAACCATGGTTTCTACAATGGTTTCCACAATGGTTAGCTCTACTAATAGTCCTACAAATAAAACACAAGTTTTTGACTTATCTTCGGCAATGAAATTTGCACAAACAATTTCGGAGGAAGTAAATCTTGGCAAATTGTTAGAAAAAATGATGTCTATTATTATTGAAAACGCTGGAGCCGACAAAGGTTACTTGCTTTTAAATGTGAATGATAACTTTTTTATAGAAGCGGAAGCAAAATTATCTACCAACGAAATAAGTGTTCTTCAAAATATAAATATTGATAACTTAGAAGAACTTGATACAGAAAAACAACTTATTGCTCTCAATATTATAAACTATACTATACATACAAAAGAAACTCTTGTAATAAACAATGCTTCCAACGATTTACGTTTCGCACAATCCGATTTTATTAGGCAAAATAAAACAAAATCAGTTTTGTGTATGCCACTTATTAAACAAGCTAAAACACTTGGAATATTATATTTAGAAAACACACTTACAACAGGAGCTTTTACTCCAGCACGCTTGCAGTTATTAGAAAACCTATCATCACAAATATCTATTTCTATTGACAATGCTCGCCTATACGAAGACTTAGAGGGTAGAGTGCAAACACGAACAGAAGAGTTAAATCAAACAAACGAAGAGCTAAAAGCAACTATTTCGCTTGTAGAAATACAAAAACAGATATTAGAAAAAAGCAGAGCAAAAATAGAAAAAGCTCACGAACATATTACAGACAGTATAAATTATGCAGAACGTATACAAAGAGCAATGTTGCCAGCAAAAACTATTTTTGAAGACGATTTTAGCGAGCATTTTATTTTCTTCAAACCACGGGATATTGTAAGTGGTGATTTTTATTGGGCAAAAAAGATAAATGATACATTATTTTATGCAGCCGCAGATTGCACAGGACATGGTGTTCCTGGAGCTTTTGTTAGTATGCTTGCTATGTCCTTATTAAATGAAATTTCTTTAAATGCAGAGCATCTAAGCACAGGAGAAATATTAGGAAAACTAAGAACAGCTGTAAAAATATCTTTGAAACAAAAAGATAATTCTATACGAGAATCTAAGGATGGGATGGATATTGCTTTTTGTAAAATTAATTTGCTCAATAATAGTTTACAATATTCAGGAGCTTACAATCCATTATATATAATAAGAGATGGTGAATTAATCCTATTCAAAGCAAATAAACAACCAATAGCTATTCATAAACACGAAACAGAGTTTTCTGTAATTGATTTTCAACTTAAAAAAAATGATACAATATATTCTTTTTCTGATGGTTTTGCAGACCAATTTGGAGGTCCAAAAAATCGGAAGTTTATGTCTAAAAACTTCAAAAATTTATTATTGAAAATACATAAAATACCTATGGAAACACAAAAAGAAATATTAGAACAAACATTTACAAAATGGAGAGGACATAGTGTCCAAGTTGATGATATTATAATTCTTGGCATTAGAATATAAGGCTAAGTAAGTAGCCTTACAAAAACTTTTCAACATTTATTTTTATACAATTAACTAACATGATAGTAATTTACAAAAATGGGCTACACGTATAGTATTGGACATTATTTTATTTTTTGACAGGATTAACAGGATTGATTTTTATCCTGTTACGAAATACCTGATAAACAAGACTGTCCAACTTCTGACGGGTAGCCAAAAATGCGTAATCCACATTAAATAGGTCAAAGACCTTAAAATGCAATTTAATAAGGAAATTTCGAATTAGTTTACACCTAATTATCAATTGTCCATTACTTAAAAAGGTCAAAGACCTATTTGAATTTTTTTATTTCACCACTTTTTATTTTTCTGAAATATTCTTTCATATCTTTTTTTACTTCTCCAGATAGGAGTATTAAGCCTAAAATATTGGGGAAAGCCATACTTAGAATCATCATATCCGAAAAATCAACAACAGCACCTAAACTTGATGATGCACCTACAACAATAAAACTAAGGAATATAACATAATATATATTAGATAAAATCTTATCGTTTTTAATAATACCACCTAATAAATATTTAAACCCATTAAGACCATAGTATGACCATGAAATCATTGTAGAAAATGCAAATAATAAAATTGCAATTGTTAGTAAATAAGGGAACCATGGAAAAACTGTTTCAAATGCTTTTGAAGTTAATTCTGCTCCTTCGTATCCAGCAGCAAGTTCGGGATTATAATAGCCTGTAAATATTATTACTAAAGCGGTCATTGTACAAATAACAACAGTATCAATAAATGGTTCGAGAAGTGCCACAACACCTTCACTGACTGGTTCTTCTGTTTTTACAGCGGAGTGTGCAATTGATGCCGAACCAATACCTGCTTCATTGGAAAATGCAGCTCTTTGAAACCCAACTATCAATACGCCAACAATTCCACCCTTGATAGCTGATGGGGCAAATGCACCACTAAATATCAAACCGAATGCATCAAATGTTTTATCATAATTCATTGCTATTATTATAAGTGCAGTAAATACGTATAAGATAGCCATAAAAGGTACTATTTTTTCTGTAACTTTTGCAATACTTTTTATTCCTCCTATAATAACTATACCTACTAAAATAGCCATAACAATACCAAAATAAGCACCATAATGTTCTATTGCAGGAAATTTAAATGCAAATTGAGAAAAAGCTTGATTTGCCTGAAACATATTGCCTCCACCAAGTGAGCCGCCAATTACAAGTACAGCAAATATGGCTGCAAGAACTTTTCCTAAACCGCCCATATTTTTTTTAGCAAGTGCTTTACTTAAATAGTACATAGGTCCACCTGCGACTTTACCATTTTCGTCAATTGTTCTATATTTGACCCCTAAGGTTACTTCTACAAATTTTGATGACATTCCAAGCAGACCTGCCACAACCATCCAAAATGTTGCACCTGGTCCACCTATGGTAATTGCTATTGCTACACCTGCTATATTGCCTAAACCAACAGTAGCAGATAAGGCGGTAGCAAGAGCCTGAAAATGCGACACTTCACCCTTATCATTTGGATTATCAAATTTTCCTCTCACTAGGTCGATTGCATGTTTAAAGCCTTTTATGTTTACAAATTTCATGTTAATTGTGAAAAGTATAGCTCCAAATATTAACCAAATTACTACAAATGGTACTTTTGTTTTTTTTGGTTCTCCATTTGCATGACGTAACATTTTTCCTTTATTATCATATATTACTGGGTCGTACATATTAAATAAAGCAAATATATCTGCCATAATTACTGTGTTCATAAAAGCTACAATTGGCGTAAAAGCCGAATTTATTTTTTCGTCTGCCGATTCAGTTGGCACCCTTACAGTTTTTGTAGTTTTATTGCCTTTACTGTCAATAGCTGTAAGTTCATATGAACTACCTTCGGTTAGCCCGCTTGATATATTTGATATGGTATCAGTATTTTGATTGGACCACTTATATATATATGGAGGAATTCCTCCAGTTACCGATGCAGTTGCCTCTCCATCATTTATTGATTTTGATACATTTTTAATTTTAAAATCAATATTTAAGTCTTGTTTTGTTTGACTTTTTGTATTTAATATTATAAAAGAAAGAATTAATAATAATACTGTTTTATTCATAATTAGTTATTGTTAAAGATATTAAGGTCTTCGACCTATTTAAAAATTGCTTATGCATTATATTAATATCCTAATAAGGTCTTCGACCTATTTAATAAGGCTTAAGCGTTTTACATATTACTATGAAACAGTTAATTGCACGTATATAAATGTCGAAAAACTTTTGTAAGACTACTTACTTTAAACTTTACGGGTAGTCCAAACTACCATAATTGCTACAAACTATTTTTTCGATACAAAGTTAATAATTTTTGATTTTATATTGTCATAAAATCCTTTTTTACTTGTATTAATTTCATATTTTTTGTAATAGTTTGAATGAATTTGCAGTAATAAAAAACGTTTTTTTATTGATAACAAAATTATTCAAGTGTAAAAAAACTCATATAATCAGACAGTTTACATATATTAAAACTTTTTGATAAAAGTATGGATAGTCCTTACAAAACAATGTTGATTGTCCTAAAAAATATAAAATTTAATTTTTTTTGAACCTTTGGGATAAGTGGCAATAATATTTGTAAAATTGTTATTGCATAAACCGTCAGTTTGTTGTGTTCTAAAATATTTATAGTTGCTTACGCATTAGTACAAAAGCCATTTAATCAGCAAGTTATTAATAGGTGGGTGTCGAAAAACTTTTGTAACAGTACTTAATAATAGTTTACAAAAATACTCAAGCCTTATTAAACAGGTCGAAGACCTTACTTAGTCTTTTCCTTTATTCAGTTCCAACAATTCGTCAATATGTGTTCTTTGATTTGATAGTCTAGGTATTTTGTGCTGACCACCTAACTTACCTTTTATTTTTAGCCATTTGTAAAAAACGCCCTCTTTGGCAATTTGTATTTTTGGAAAATCCAAAGAAATATTTTTATATCTTTTAGCCTCATAATCTGAATTAACAGATTTCAATGTTGTATCCAGTATTTCATTAAAATGTTCAATATTATTTGGTAATTTTGAAAACTCAATTAGCCATTCATGTCCACCTTTTTGATTTTTTGCCATGTAAATTGGCGCAGCAGTAAACTCCCTAATGGCAGCATTGGTTCTTTTACAAGCAACACGTAGAGCTTCCTGAGCATTATCAATTATTAACTCTTCGCCAAATGCATTTATAAAATGTTTGGTTCTTCCAGTTATCTTAATTTTAAAAGGATATTTTGATGTGAATTTTACAGTGTCGCCAATCATGTATCTCCACAAACCTCCATTTGTGGTAATAATAATAGCATAGTTTTTACCTATTTCAACTTCTTCTAAATTATAACTTTTTGGCTGTTCTTTGTAAATTTCATTAATTGGAACAAATTCATAAAAAATACCATAATCAAGCATTAGCAACATATCATCACTGTTTGGATTATCCTGTATTGCAAAAAAACCCTCAGATGCATTATAAGTTTCCATATAATTCATTTCTTTGGAAGGTATCATTTTTTTAAATTGCTCTCTATATGGTATAAAGCTTACGCCTCCATGAACAAATAACTCAATGTTTGGCCAAATGTCTAAAAGATTATTTTTGCCAGTTATTTCAAAAATTTTTTTAATTAATACCATTGTCCACGAAGGTACACCTGAAATATTTTTAACATTTTCGTTTATTGTGTTTACAGCCATCAGCTCAATTTTCTTTTCCCACTCATCTAATAAAGCGATTGATTTATCGGGAGTTGTAATAAAATTTGTCCAAAAAGGCAGATTATTTATAAGTACTGCTGATAAATCGCCATAAAATAGTTCATTGTTATACTTATTTATTTGCTGACTTCCTCCAATTGTAAGTGCTTTTCCATTCAATAAATTTTTTCCTGGAAAAAACTTGGTATACAAAGCAATCACATCTTTTCCTCCCCTCAAATGACAACTCTCCAAAGCATCATTGCTTACTGGTATATATTTGCTTCTGCTTGATGTTGTCCCCGATGATTTTGCAAACCACTTTATATCAGTATTCCACAGGATATTTGTTTCCCCTTTCCGTAGTCTATCAACCCATGGTTTTAGTTTCTCATAAGTATTTATTGGTACGTTTTGTTTAAATTGCTCATAATTCGATATTGATAAATAATTATATTTTTTACCCCATTCGGTATTTTTTGCACTATATATTAGCTTTAGTAAAGTTTCATTTTGAACCTCTAATGGATATTTTTTAAATAATTCTATTTGGTTTAATCTTTTTATCGAAACCCAAGATACAATTGAATTTAATAATGGCATATAGTAATTGTTAGATTATTAGTAGTTTATATAATATATAATATCAATAAAGCAATTTTGTAATTAATTTTAACATAAAAAAATATTAAATTTAACAGATAAATATATTAATCAAAAATATTTTTTCATTAAATTTACAACAAAATTAAAGTTTTTTTTTAACAGTTCCTAAAGGACATTCTTAAAAACTCTGATTTTAAGGCTTTTTGAAGTTTTTTTTTTAAATCATATATTAATGTCGAAAATGCGATACATTGAGCTTGTCAAAATGAAGATTATAAAATTAGGAAACTACGAATTATAATTTATAGTTGCTTACGCATTAGTATAAAAGCAATTTAATCAAGAAATTATGAATAAGTAAATATCTGGAAACTTTTGTAACAGTACTTATAAAATTTCAAAGGAACACAAAAATTAGGGTTTTTAGATGTATCCTAAGTTAAAACATTTGATATATTAAAAATAGATAAAAAATAGAATTTATGAACATATTAAATATTATATTAAGTATAAATGTAGGTATTCAATTTAGTATATTTGATTTTTTAATATTTATTGCTATAGTATGGGGGGTATATAAAGGTTATAAACGAGGGTTTATTGTACACATAATATCACTTTTTGCATTAATAACAGGAATATTTATTGCTATAAAAATGGTTGATTCTATATATTTATTTCTTGCCGATAAATCTACTGTTCCCTTAACTCAATTACCTGTAATTCTATTTGTAATTTTATTTTTATTAATTATTTTTGGTACACATATAGCTGCCGATATTATTGAAAAAACGGTACAATCTCTTGAGAAAAAAATTATTGATAGAACATTAGGTGTTGCTTTCAATATTATTAAATACATGTTTTTTATTAGTATATTTTTAATATTTATTCAAAAAATTGATAATAGTGCTAAGTTTATAACAAACGATGAAAGAGAAGCCTCAAAACTATTATCGCCTTTTACAAAATTTGCCTCAAGCGTATTTCCATATCTGGATTTTAAAATAACCCATAAACAAGCTTTTCTAAAAGATGATGGTAGTAAAAAAGTGGATAAAACTAATGAAACTAAAAAAACTAATAAAACTAAAAATGATTCTATCAGAAAATTTGAGCATGAAGACGATTTCTAAAGTTTTTGACTAAATAAAAATAGTAAATAGTAAAAATTTGTTTCTGTCTTAATAAATGATAAGACAATTTAAGGAAATGACGAATTATAAATTACGAATTACGAATTGGTTTACACCTAAATATAAGTATCTTACAAAAAACAAATCGGAAAGTTATTTTTTAACGATCCCTAAGTAAATTAATTAATCATGGATAATTTAGGTTTTAGCCTCAAATATGTTGTAACTTAATAAAGTGTCGATTTTATGCAATTTTGTATTTGTTATCATTTTATATAAGTACTATTACAAAAGTTTTTCGGTATTTGATTTTACATAATTATTTGTATGACAGTGTTATACAAAGATGCGTAAGCCACATTAAATAGATAGAAGACCTTATTTCAATAGATAATCTTTATATAAAAAGTTCATAAAATTTTGTGTGTGTTACATGAAATTTATTCCTAACATCTCCAAACAAGTTTTATCCAAAAAATCTAATTTTGAAATGCTAAACTAAAATTTTATAAAAATAATTAAGTTTCCACACAAAAATAATAATGAATTTTAATATTATTTGTATGTTTGTAACAATTCGAAATTGCACTTGATTACAAGTCATAGTGCTTAAACTTTAACTATAAGTACTGTTACTAAAGTTTTTTGACATTTATTTTTGTGCAATTAGTTATATAACAGCGATTTGAGAAAGATGCGTAAACCACATTAAATAGATCGAAGACCTTAGTATAAATTATTAATTTTAAATAAATTATCATGCAAAAACTTTCAGATATTGTATCTCCTGGATTAGTCACAGGAAGCGATGTACAAAAAATTTTTAAAATAGCCAAAGAAAACAATTATGCATTACCTGCCGTAAATATAGTTGGGTCACACTCGGCAAATGCAGTACTTGAAGCAGCAAAAGATGCGAACTCTCCAGTAATTGTTCAGTTATCAAACGGAGGAGCTCATTTTTTTGCTGGAAAATCTATAACTGGCGAAAATCAAAAAGCAGCAATATTAGGAGCTATTGCAGGAGCAAAGCATGTTGCAACATTAGCCGAAGCTTATGGAATACCAGTTATATTACATACCGACCATGCTGCAAAAAAACTACTTCCATGGATTGATGGTTTGTTGGTTGCAAGCGAAGTGCATTATGCCAAACATGGAAAACCGTTGTATAGCTCTCATATGTTAGACCTATCAACAGAACCGATTGAAGAAAACATATCAACTTGCGAAAAATACTTAGAAAGAATGAGTAAAATTGATATGACATTAGAAATAGAGTTAGGTGTAACTGGTGGAGAAGAAGATGGAGTAGACCATTCGGATATTGATAACTCAAAATTATATACACAACCCGAAGAGGTAGCATTGGCATATGAAAGATTAAGCAAAATAAGTGATAAATTTACAATTGCCGCTTCATTTGGAAACGTACATGGTGTGTACAAGCCTGGTAATGTTTGTTTGACTCCTGTTATATTAAAAAACTCTCAGGAATTTATAAAAACTAAATATAACACTGGAGATAATCCAGTTGATTTTGTATTTCATGGTGGTTCGGGTTCTAGTCAAGAAGAAATAAGAGAAGCTATCTCGTATGGCGTAATTAAAATGAATATTGATACCGATACACAATGGGCTTTTTGGGATGGTATCAGAGAATATGAACAACAATTTAAAGATTATCTACAAGCACAAATAGGTAATCCTGAAGGTGAAGACAAACCCAACAAAAAGAAATACGACCCACGCGTTTGGTTACGTAAAGCAGAATTATCTATGATTGAAAGATTAAAAATTGCTTTTGACGATTTGAATTGTAATAATAGATTTTAATACTATAATCAATAAAATCGCAAAGAAATGACTTATTGGTAACCCACGATGCTAATCGTGGGTTGATAACAAGCCAATTACAAAAATGCCTTTAGGCATAACCTATATAATTGCATATTATTTATAATTCATAAGCAACATTAAACAGGTCGAAGACCTTAATTCAATATACATTTTACAAATTATTTTTATCAAAAATTATGGGCTGGTTTAATAGATTAAAAAGTGGAATTAATACACAAACAAAAGATAAAAAAGAAACAAAAGAAGGTTTATGGTATAAGTGTCCTAAATGCAAAAAAATTGTAACATCTGATGACCATGAAAAAAACTTAAACGTATGTTCTGAATGTGGATATCACGATAGAATAAAAACAACTGAATATTTTAAGTTATTACTTGATAACAATGAGTATACTGAATTATTTGGAAACATAAGTTCTGTTGATCCATTAGAATTTGTTGATACCAAAAAATATACTGACAGATTATCACAAACTAATAAAAAAACAGGATTAAATGATGCTATAACAACCATTCATGGAAAAATGGACGAGCAAGATATTGTTATTGCAGCTATGAACTTTGAGTTTATAGGCGGCTCTATGGGATCAGTTGTGGGTGAAAAAATTTCGAGGGCAATAGATTATTGCATTAAAAATAAATTTCCATTTATTATAATATCTAAATCAGGAGGTGCAAGAATGATGGAAGCTGCATTCTCTTTGATGCAAATGGCTAAAACATCGGCAAAACTAAATTTGTTAGCAAAAGCAAAATTACCATATATATCATTACTACTCGACCCTACAACAGGTGGAGTAACAGCATCATATGCTATGTTGGGCGATGTTAATATAGCCGAACCAAATGCATTAATAGGTTTTGCAGGTCCAAGAGTAATTAGAGAAACTATTGGAAGAGATTTACCCGAAGGATTTCAAAGGTCAGAATTTTTACTTGAACATGGATTTTTAGATTACATTGTTGAACGAAAAAATTTGAAATCAACAATATCTAAACAATTAAGATTATTTGCAAATTAGGGTCTTAAGATGATTTTTAGGCTATACCTGGTCTTATAAAAATACAAGCAAAAATAGCTTATTTAAGTTTTTTATTAGTTCC
>JAOZVK010000515.1 GCA_029938185.1 Bacteroidales bacterium
TGTGTTTTAATGACTTACAAAGCTTGAGGAATATACTAAAATAAAAAGTTCGCAATTTTGTGAACTTCGAAGTGAGCTTTATTAACTTTTAACTTGCGATTGTTTTTTTAAAAAAGAACTGTTTTTGTGAGTTCTGATGTTATTGATTTTCATTGCAATTTAAAACAACATGCAATGCATAAGTAAGAATATGAAACATGTTTCAAATCACAACAAAAAAACTTAAATAAGCTATTTTTACTCGTATTTTTATAAGACCAGCCACAGCGTGGCAAAAGTATGGTAGTAAACAGCTTAACGCATATGCTTAAAGTTCCGTAGGAACGATATTATGCAACATATCTAAAATATTAATTTTGTATAAACACTATTAAGCCACAACATAATTTTGCATTATGTGTAAGCGTCTGAGTTAATAAAATTGGGATAATTTATTAAATTCACTTGCTAATGTCATAAAAAAATGCTAACTTCACAACTCACAGTCGCAATAAATAACAATATAGGCAATTGTAAAATCAACATATAAACCAATAAAAAATGATTATGAATTTTGAATTAAAACTAAATATTGACAATGCAGAAGAAGAAATATCATATCTTAACGATTTTATAAAAGAACATGATATTGACGGATTAGAAACAGAAATTCCCGAACAAAAAGCAGAAGACGGTTCAATGGACGGTGCTTTACTTGTAAATGCGTTAAATCTAATGGTTGCAGGAGCTATTGGCGGAGTTTTAAGTAATTAGCAATGAACAATGGACAATTAACAATTTTGCTTACGCTTGATAAACAGCATAATATAAAAAACCAAAGTGTCGTTTTTATATATCGACCTACTTAAAACAAATATTTTCTACATTAGGAAAATATTTTGACGGAAAAAAAGCAGACATTGAACTAAAATATACTTGTCCAGACAGTGGAATGGAATTTAAAGAAAAATATACATTTGCAAGTGAGAAAAAGCGAGAAGAAATATATGCAGATTTCAAAAAAACAATTGAGAAGAATTGTAAAAAAACTTTAATCTTACTAAAATCTTAATTACAAATAAAAAATGAAGAGTTCACTCGACCCAAATAAAACGAAAGCAATACTAATAGGAACTTCAATATTTGATGATTTCAATGATATTAAACCTGTTGAAAATAATTTGACAGAATTTGCAAAAGTGCTTGCTGATGAAAATATTTTTGGTCTTTTACTTGAAACAAATATAATCGTAATAAAAGAACCAACAGACCAAGAACTAAAACGACAATTAATTCAACACACAAAATCAGCTAAAAAAGAAGGTATCCAAACATTGATAGTCTATTTTGCAGGACATGGATTTCGCACACGTGATGGAAAATATTATATTGCGGTTAAAAATTCTGAAAAAGAATTAATACACTTTGACGGTTCAACTGCACTTGCCTATGATACCGTAAAAAAAATAATTACATCTTCAAAAATACCACAAACAATAATTTTAATTGATGCTTGTTATTCAGGTAGTGCAGCACAAGGTGAAGGCGAAAACGTTTTTGATGAATACCGAGTAAACGGAACATATACTCTTACTTCATCAGACAGCACAGAATTATCATACTACGATACAGACGCAAAGCATACAATTTTCACAGGAGAATTACTTAATATTTTCAAGACTGGTTTACCAAATAAAGAGCAAGAAAAAATATCTTTATCCAGTTTATATACAGAATTAAGAAAAGCAATAAAAAAGAAAAAGCCTGAAATGTCGCCACAGCAACTTGCAAGTAAAGAAATTACAGGCGATAATTTTTTGTTTTTCAAAAATAATAAATTTGATAAACAAGCAACAACATTTCGTGAGATTAAAGAACTAATTGAAAAAGGGAATAAATTATACAACGAATTAGATTTTACAAATGCAGAAATAAGTTACACAAGAACAAAAAGTAAAATTGAAACAGAAAAAATAAATATTGACAAAGAAACAATTCAACAACTTAATAATAGTATTGCAAATTGTCGGAAAATAATAAAATACGAAAAAGTATTTAATAGCAGATACGATGAAATATATAAAGAAAAAATCAATAATTTACAACACGAAATTACTGATAAAAACGAGAATATAGATAAAAATGAAAAAAAAATAAATGAATTAAAATATGAAATTACAGGAAAAGACGAGTTAATAAATACAAAAAATAGCGAAATAACAGATTATGAAAGCAAAATTGTTAAACAGCAAAATTTAACATCTTCGCAAAGAGAAACAATTGAAAATATTCATAAAAAAAGTAGTCTTAAATATTTATATTTTGCGATACCTTTTGTTGTTTTGTTCCTTATTTTATCAATTATTTCAATAAGCAAAAACTATGAAATAGTTAGAATAATCCAAACAAATAATAATCAGACAATTATACTTGATAGTTTATCTGGTAATAAAGAAATGAATTCCCAACAAATGATTGGTAATATATTAAAAATATTAGATAATCAACAAAAGGAAAAGCGATATTACATTGGTGATAAATATGCAGGCGGAATTGTTTTTTATGTTGATAGCACAGGAAAACACGGCTTCGTTTGTGCAGAAAAAGTATAGGACAGTATCAGATTGGACGTATAGATAATATAGACAAAATAAGAACCCCAATAAAAAATGAAATTGGGACAGGATTAGAGAATACTAAACTGTTAATGCAGAATAGCTCAAATTCTACACAAAACGGGTGTTTTTAATTTTGGAAATATAATTTTTTTGAACTCTTCTTTTTCTACCAATAATTTCCATACATTTTATTTCAAACAGGATGGCAAAGTAGATACATACGAAATAAATAACAGGAAAACTGATATACTTCCTATTCGGGCTTTTTAATTTAAAAACAAAAAAGAAATAATATGAAAAAAGAAAATAATTACATACAACAAATAAAAACAAGTTTAAGCGAATTAAATCCATATTTAATTCTACTTTTTGGTTCGTATGCTTACGGTACACCACATGAGGACAGTGATATTGATTTACTTGTTGTAACAAAAGATAATTTTATACCGAAAAATTTTGAAGAAAAGCATAAAATCTATTTACAAGTTAGCCGAAAAATACGACATATTAAAATGCAAATTGCAGTAGATTTAATAGTCCACACTTTACCAATGTATGAAAAATTCATAAAACAAGATAGTTCTTTTGCACACGAAATAACAACACAAGGAAAAATAATATATGAAAGCAATAACACAACAATGGCTTAATTTTGCCGAAAAGGATTTGAAAAGTTGCAATAACAATATCAAAGATATATCTCTGACAAATATTGTAGCATTTCATTGTCATCAGACAGTTGAAAAATGTTTTAAAGCAATAATTGAAGAAAAAGGATTGCGTTTAAAACGTATTCATAGTTTATTAAAGCTTTATGAAACAGTCAATCCATTAGTTAATTTTGAGATTGACCTTGACAAACTTGAATTATTAGATGACGTTTACACAAGTTCACGTTATCCTGGAGATATAGGATTAATGCCAGATGGCGAACCAACAATGAAACAAGCAGTAGAAATGCACGAATATGCACAGCAAATATATGATAATACGATAAAAATGTTTAATGATACCGAGCAGAAAGAATAAAAAATGCCTATATCATTAGGTTTGAAGTAATTTTATTTTTTGTTTTTTTCGTGCTTCGCACTTCAAAAAAACAAAAAATAAAACTACTCAAACCTATTTCCGATATGAAAAACATATCAACATATTGCAGACCATGAAAGTTGCGAAAATTTTAAATAATATTATAAGTAGATCGATATATAAAAACGACACTTTTGTTTTTATATTATGCTGTTTATCAAGCGTAAGCAAAATTGTTCATTGTCCATTATTCATTGTTAATTACTTAATACCTACATTTCTGTTAAGTTCAATATGAGTAATTTCTTAAATACATAAGTTTGAAATCCCCCAACTTTTTTAAACCGCTCACAAATAAGCATAATGACCAAAACACATGAAAGTAACTTTAAATCAAGTTTTTTCTCTATTATTTTACAAATAAACACCCTTATAATCCTACATTTCGCACCCTGAAAAATATTTTAAATAATTAACTTTTTGATA
>JAOZVK010000087.1:0-8853 GCA_029938185.1 Bacteroidales bacterium
TATTTTATTCATCTAATCAATTAATAATTAATCTGTTAGGACTGAACAGTCTCTTCGCTGTCCTATCTCAATTATCATCAATTTCAAAAAAAAAAACATAATAAAAAAATAATATTTACGTTACGAATGTAATGGTAAAAAAAACAATACATATTTTAGTAATAGTATTATTGTTAATTTCAACAATTGGAGTTACAATAAACAAGCACTATTCAGATGGCGAATTATTCTCGATAGCCTTGTTTGGTGAAGCTGAAAGTTGTTGCGAAGGTCCCTGTGATTGCTGTTCTGATGAAACAGAACATTATCAGATAAATGTTGATTTTTTACAATCAAATATTTCTAATTTTGATTTATTATTTTCAAATATTATTTTATTTATTATTAATGATGTTTCTACTGATAAAATAACTCCTTTCCAATTTGTTGATGATATTTCACCAACAAAACTTTCTAATATATTTGCATTTCTGCAAGTATTCCTTTATTAGTATATTTAAGATTAAAGTTCCACACATTATTTTGTAAAATTAATGTGTTTGTTTATTGTCTGATGGTTTCATAACAATGAAGAAGCCATATAGACTTACTTACTTTAATTTTAAATTATAACAATATGCTAAATAAAATAATAAAATTTTTCCTCGAAAATAAACTTGTTACCGTTATACTATTGGTAATGTTTATCACTTGGGGTGTGGTAACATCACCGTTTCAGTGGGAAACAGGCTTTTTACCACAAGACCCTGTCCCTGTTGATGCCATTCCGGATATTGGTGAAAATCAACAAATAGTTTTTACAAAATGGCAAGGTAGGTCGCCACAAGATATTGAAGACCAAATAACTTATCCGCTTACAACCGCCTTGCTCGGCATTCCGGGAGTTAAAACTATTCGGAGCAGTTCAATGTTCGGTTTTTCAAGTATTTATATAATTTTTAAAGATGGCATTGAATTTTATTGGAGCCGTTCAAGAATATTAGAAAAGTTAAATTCACTGCCTTCCAATTTGTTACCGGAAAATATAAAGCCAACTTTGGGTCCCGATGCAACAGCACTCGGACAAATATTTTGGTATACATTAGAGGGTAAAAATAAAGCCGGAGAAACCACCGGCGGTTGGGATTTGCATGAATTACGCAGCATTCAGGATTATCAGGTTCGTTACGGCTTGGCATCGGTTGACGGAGTTTCGGAAGTAGCTTCAATTGGTGGTTATATTAAAGAATATCAAGTAGATATAGACCCCGTTGCACTGCACACCTACAATGTAAACATAATGCAGGTAATGAATGCGGTGCAAAAATCTAATCTTGACATTGGAGCTAGAACAATTGAAATTAACCAAGCCGAATATTATATTAGAGGAATTGGCTATATTAAAAAAATTGAAGACATTGAACTGTCTGTAATAAAAGTAAACCAGAATACACCTATTAGAGTAAAAGATGTAGCCAAAGTAACTTACGGACCAGCTGAACGCAGAGGAGTTCTTGATAAAGATGGTGCAGAAGTAGTCGGTGGTGTAGTCGTTGCCCGATTTGGTGCTAATCCCTTGGATGTTATTAATAATGTAAAAAATAAAATTGCAGAAATTTCGCCCGGTTTACCGTCTAAAATATTAAGAGACGGCACAGTTTCAAAATTAAAAATAGTTCCGTTTTACGACCGCTCTACATTAATAAAAGAAACACTCGGAACACTAAACGAAGCACTTACTTTGGAAATTATTATTACAATTATCGTAATAATAATTATGGTTTTCAATATGAGAGCAAGCATACTTATTTCTGCACTAATACCCATTGCTGTTTTGATGACATTTACAGCCATGCGATATTTTGGTGTTGATGCCAATATTGTAGCCCTATCCGGTATTGCTATTGCAATAGGAACAATTGTAGATGTCGGCATTGTGCTGTCGGAAAACATGATACAGCACTTAGAAAAAAATAAACTCGAAACCCGAAACTCACAACTCACAACTCGCAAAATCATATATGAAGCAACAATCGAAGTTGCTCCTGCCGTTATTACGGCTGTACTGACAACAATAGTAAGTTTTATCCCGGTATTTGCAATGGAAGCAGCCGAAGGAAAATTATTCAGACCTTTGGCATTTACCAAAACATTTGTTTTACTTTCTGCACTCATTGTAGCAATAACTATACTTCCGGCACTTGCACATTGGCTGTTTTCAATAAAAATAACCAAGAAACGAATAAAGCTGCTACTCAATATTACACTTTCAGTTGTCGGTATTGTCGCAATATTTATTCTTCCTGTTTGGCTTGGTATTATTATTCTGATTTTAGGATTGGTAAATACAAGCGAATATTTTTTTCCGCACATATTTCAATCATTCACTAAAAAACGCAACCCGAAACCCGAAACCCGCAACTCGAAACCCGCAACCCGCAACCCGAAACCCGAAACCCGAAACCCGAAACTCGAAACCCGCAACCCATATCAATACATTAATTTTGGATTAATTGCACTTGGCATCAGTTATTTTCTGACACGTGAATGGCTTCCGCTTGGAGCTTCCAATTCAATGTTTTCAAACTTTATGTTTGTAATTTTTACAATTGCATTTTTGCTTGGTGTATTTCTGATTTTTATTAAATACTACCAACGAATTTTGAGTTGGGCATTAGACCATAAGAAAATTTTCATAGGAATACCCGCTTTACTTGTTTTGTGGGGAGCTGTAATTTGGATTGGTTGGGCAAATATTTTCGGTTTTGTGCCAAAAGGTTTTGATATGCTTGGCATGAATATTCGGCAAACAAAAGTTTGGTCTGTAATGCAGCACTCGTTTCCGGGTATTGGTAAAGAATTTATGCCATCATTAGACGAAGGTTCGTTTCTATTAATGCCTACTTCAATGCCACATTCCGGGATTGAAGAAAACAAACGTGTTCTGAAACAATTAGATATGGCAGTTTCATCAATTCCGGAAATAGAAAGTGTAGTTGGTAAACTTGGCAGAGTAAATTCTCCCTTAGACCCTGCACCAATATCAATGTATGAAAATGTGATAAACTATAAGCCCGAATACAAAACAGATGAAAACGGCAAACGTTTAAGATTTGCTGTTGATGAAAACGGAAATTTTTTGCGAAACAAAAAAGATGAATTAATACAAGACGCAAATGGTGAATATTTCCGACAGTGGCGAGATGAAATAAAATCGCCCGATGATATTTGGAATTTAATTGTGGAAGCAACACGTTTGCCCGGCGTAACTTCCGCACCAAAATTACAACCAATAGAAACTCGACTTATAATGTTGCAAACCGGTATGCGTGCCCCTATCGGAATACGAATTTACGGCGATGATTTGGATAAAATCCAAGACTTTGGTTTAGAGTTAGAAAAATTGCTGAAAGAAATTCCGTCAGTAAAAAAAGCATCTGTTTTTGCCGACCGAATTGTTGGAAAACCATATATTGAACTCACTATCGATCGAAAAGCAATATCCAGATACGGTCTTACGGTAAACGATGTGCAACACAATATATCCATTGCAATAGGAGGCATACAACTCGGCTCAACAGTTGAAGGAAGAGAACGTTATCCGATAAGAGTAAGATACCCCAGAGAACTAAGAGACAGTCCAGAAACAATAGAAAACATTCTAATTTCGACCAGAAGCGGAACACTTGTACCGCTAAAAGAATTGGCGAAAATTGAATATAAAAAAGGTCCGCAAGTAATTAAAAGTGAAAATACATTTTTAATAGGATATGTTATTTTTGACAAAAATGCCGGCTATTCAGAAGTTGATGTTGTAGAAGATGCACAAAAATATATTCAAACAAAAATTGACAATAAAGAACTTGAAATACCATCAGGAATATCTTATGTTTTTACCGGAAACTATGAAAATCAGGTTCGTGCCGAAAAACGTCTTGCCGTTGTTATTCCTGTTGTGTTTATTATTATTTTCTTGATACTTTATTTTCAATTCAAAAAAATACCTACAACACTTATGGTTTTCAGCGGTATAAGTGTAGCATTTGCCGGCGGATTTATTATGATATGGTTATTCGGGCAGGGCTGGTTTATGAATTTTGATATTCTTGGTATAAATATTAGAGAATTGTTTCAAATGAAACCCGTATTTCTCAGCGTTGCGGTGTGGGTAGGCTTTATTGCTCTGTTTGGAATTGCCACCGACGACGGTGTTTTGATGACTACATATATGGAACAAGTTTTTGACAAAAACAAACCTTCAACTGTCGAAGAAATACGAAAATCGGTAATTGAAGCAGGCTCAAAACGAATACGTCCTTGCTTGATGACAACCGCAACTACAATTTTGGCTCTTTTGCCTATATTGACATCTTCTGGCAGAGGCTCTGACGTAATGATACCTATGGCAATACCAGCTTTCGGAGGTATGACTTTTGAATTAATTACACTATTTGTTATTCCTGTAATATATTCCTTATGGAGAGAGCGTAAGTTGCGGGTTACGTGATGTTTGCGGGTTACGAGTTGTGAGTTTCGGGTTGCGAGTTGTGAGTTTCGGGTTGCGAGTTGTGAGTTTCGGGTTACGAGTTGTGAGTTTCGGGTTTCGGGTTGCAATCTGTTATTACTTTGAATTTTAGAAGATTATAATTAATTTAAGAAAATATTATGAAGATGAAAAATAAATTAAGAATTTGCACAAAAATACTTGCTAACAGTTTAGTAAGCAGTTGCCTGACATACAGCTCGCAACCCGCAACCCGCAACCCGCAACCCGTAACCCGCAACCAGCAACCCGTAACCCGCAACCAGCAACCCGTAACCCGCAACCAGCAACCCGTAAAAAAAATCATAATAATTTCAATCATAGTATTCTCAAATATCTTTGTTGGTTTTTCACAGCAAATTTATTTACAGGAATATACAAAAGTTGCAACAGATAGTAATCCCGGATTACAAGCTGTTTATAAGAAATACGAAATGTCTTTACAGCGAGTCCCGCAAGCAGGAACATTGCCAAACCCTACTGTTTCTTTTGCTTACGGATTAAGTCCGATTGAAACACGTCTTGGTCCGCAACAAGCCAAAATTTCTGTTTCTCAAATGTTTCCTTGGTTCGGAACATTAAATGCAAAAGAAAAGCAAGCGGCTTTAACGGCTCAATCCTATTATGAACAATATATTTATGAAAAAAATAAATTGACTTACAATATTTCATCAATTTATTATAATTTATATTTTATAAATAAAAGCATTGAATATACGCATAAGCAATTAGAAATTATCGGAACTCTTGAAAGACTTGCAAATATTAAATTAGAAAACAATCAAGCAAGTATGGTTGATGTTTTGCGTTTTCAGATGGCACAAGAGGAGCTTCAAAGCAAACTGTTACTGAAAGAAGATAACAAAAGAACAGTATCAATAAAATTTAATTTATTGTTGAACAAAACTGAAAACTCAAATATTAACTTTCCCGACAGCTTGCTTGTTCCCGAAAAACAACATTTTTTTAGAGACAGTATCAAAAACAATCCGCAATTAAAAGCGATTGAAGCAAATTATACTTCCTCCGATTATCAAATAAAAGCAAGCAAACTAAGTGGCTATCCGTCCATTGGTCTCGGACTGGATTATGCTTTTATAGGAAATCGAACAGATATGCAAGTTCAAGGAAGCGGAACAAATGCTATAATGCCTATGATAAGTATTTCAATCCCTCTGTATAGAAAAAAATACAAAGCAAAAATTAATGAAAGTCAATTAAACAAGCAACGGATTGAATACCAACAAGTAGCTGTTCAAAATTCATTAATTTCGGAATATGAAAAAGCAATGCAGGATTATAATGATGCGTATAGAAATATTGTGCTTTCAAAAAGTTTACTTGAAAAAGCAAACAAGGTATTAAATATTCTAAAAGTTGCATATACAACATCAGGCAAAGACTATGACCAATTGTTGGAAATGCAAAATATTACACTTAAATACCAAATAAACTATGAAAAAGCTGTAATAGATTTATATAAGGCAATTTCATATTTGGAATTTTTAGTTGCGAGATAGCGGGTTGCGGGTTGCGGGTTGCGAGTTGCGGGTTGCGAGTTGCGAGTTGTGGGTTGCGAAACTCGAAACCCGAAACCCGAAACCCGAAACTCGAAACCCGAAACCCGAAACCCGAAACCCGAAACCCGAAACCCGAAAAAAAATAACCTTACAAATTAAAATTAAAGTTATGAAAAATTACAGAGATTTAGATGTCTTTAAATTATCTTATCGTTTGGCAGTTGATGTTCATAAGTTATCAATGAAACTACCCAAATATGAGTTATACGAAACAGGAAGTCAGATTAGGCGTTCGTCGAAGAGTATAACAGCTAATATAGCAGAAGGATACGGACGCAAAAGATATAAAGCCGATTTTATTCGTTTTTTGATTTATGCTCATGCTTCCTGCGACGAAACACTTGTTCATTTAGAATTTATAAAAGATATTCATAATTTGAACACTGATAATTTAGTGCAGGATTATAATAAACTGGGTGGAAAAATAAATAATTTCATCAAATATGTAGAAGAAAAATGGAAATCATAATTAACCTTTTAAAATATATAAATATCATGAAAATAAAACAATTGGATATAAAAAAAGTAGCTATTTATATCGGAATACTCATAATTGGTTTCATAATCGGTTGGACAACCCGCAACTCGCAACTCGCAACCCGCAACCCGCAACCCGCAACTCGCAACCCGAAACCCGCAACCCGCAACTCGCAACTCGCAACATGGACTTGCTCGATGCACCCACAAATAAAACAACCCGAAGCCGGCGATTGCCCAATTTGCGGAATGGATTTAATACCGATGACAACAGGTTCCGGCAATTCAAATCCGGCACACATAGAAATGAGCGAAGAGGCAATTAAATTAGCAAATATTCAAACAAGTATTGTTGAATTAAGCTCAACCGAAAAAGAGATTTTTTTGCAAGGAAAAATTGAAGTTGATGAACGTTTAATCTCAACCCAGTCGATACATTTTGCAGGGCGAATAGAAAAACTTTTTATTGCTTTTGAAGGCGAAAAAGTCAGCAAAGGACAAAAACTCGCAACTATTTACAGTCCGCAGTTAGTAACCGCACAAAACGAATTGTTTGAAGCCATAAAAAGTAAAGACAGTTATCCGCAATTATACACAGCTGCCCGAAATAAATTGAAACTGTGGAAATTAACAGATAATCAAATTTCAGAAATAGAAAAAAAAGGAACAGTTCAAGAAAACTTTAACATTACAGCCGATGTATCCGGCTATGTTATGAAAAGAGCTGTTTCAGTGGGTGATTATGTAAAAACAGGAGATATGCTATTTAAAATAGCAAACTTAAATCGACTTTGGGTAGTGTTTGATGTTTACGAAAAAGATTTACCTTTTATATCAATAAACAATAAAATTGATTTTACGATAAACTCATTACCCACAAAATCATTTTCAGCAAAAGTATCATATATCGACCCTGTTATAAATTCGCAAAAACGAACAGCATCTATAAGAACAGAAGTAAGTAACAACGCCGGTTTTTTAAAACCTGAAATGTTTGTAAGCGGTAAACTTACTGCAAATTTATCGCATAAAGCAAATGCAATTGTAGTTCCGAAATCGGCAGTAATGTGGACAGGCAAACGTTCAATTGTTTATGTAAAAGTGCCTGATACAGATGTTCCGGTTTTTGAACTTCGTGAAATAGAACTTGGCGAACCGCTTGGTAATTTTTATGTAGTAACATCGGGCATAAATAAGGGAGATTTTATTGTAACCAACGGAGCTTTTACAGTTGATGCAGCAGCACAATTGAACAGTAAATACAGTATGATGAACCCACCGATTAAAAAAGTTAAAGAAAATATTCCCGATTACAGAAAAACAACACCTGATAAGTTTGTTAAACAATTAAACGAAGTTTTATTGTCATATCTTGCATTGAAAGAAAACCTCATAGCTGCAAATGTTCAAAACTCTAAAAAGGAAGCACTTTCAATTACTGCAAATCTAAAAAAAGTAAACATGATGCTTTTAAAAGGAGAAGCACATGAATACTGGATGAAGCAACTGAAAACGCTTAATTATGAAGCCGGGATAATTTCAAAAACAGAAAATATTGACACACAACGTAAATCGTTCAAATCATTTTCTGATGCAATGATTAAAGTTGTAAAAACTTATGGTTTACAATCAGAGAAAGTATATATACAATTCTGTCCGATGGCAGATAATGATAAAGGTGCATTTTGGCTAAGCACTCAAAAACAAATAGCCAATCCTTATTTCGGTGACATGATGCTTACATGTGGCGAAACAAAGGATAGTATTAAATAGTTTTTTATTAATCTTTTAAATGTAAATTTTATGAGAAAGTTAAGTTTAATGGCTGTAATCAGCTTAGTATTTTTATTTGCTTGCAGTTCGAGCAATGCGGATAAGACAAACGATGAAGCTTCAAATTCTGCAACAGAATTAGTAGAAGCAAGTTTTAAAGTTTCCGGTAATTGCGGTATGTGCAAAGACAGGATAGAAAAAACTGCAAAAGGTATTGAAGGTGTTGAAACAGCAAGTTGGGATAAAGAAAGTAAAATGCTGAAAATTACCTACAAGAAAGGGGTTGATATTCATGTTGTGCATCAAAAAATTGCAGATGCAGGGCACGATACCGAAATGCACAAAGCAAAAGACGAAGTTTATAACAGTTTACCCGGTTGTTGTAAATATCGCACAGATAACGAACATGCCGGACATAATCACTAATAGATAGAAAGTGAAGATGATAACATTGTGCTGGGTGTCAGTGGCTTGGGTGTTTTGGCTTGCGGTTTTTCGCTT
>JAOZVK010000087.1:8863-14159 GCA_029938185.1 Bacteroidales bacterium
CTACGCTCAAAACCGCAAGCCAAAACACCCAAGCCGCCACCAGCACATTTTCGTTAGCGTTAATTCGTAATTTCATAAAATTTAAAGAAAAAAAGATTCCAAATTAAGAATTTGTATCTTTGTCCCTTATTAACTCTATAATGAATAAAATATAATGACTAAAAAAAAGCAAGATAAGATAGCAAAAGCAATAAAAAGTGTTGTTTCGGAAATGATGGAAAGAGTAATGGATAGGGTTCTTATTACAGACCCATTTATTAAAGAAAAACATCATTCTGCCAAACCTCTTTATGCAGCATTAGTCCCTGACGAAATTTTCAAAGGTTCTCATTTTGAACGTAGATTCGTAACACCTTTTGGAAAAGTATGGGAGAGATTAGCCAAAGTTGTAGCAATCGAAGCACATGGGAATTGTCTTATGGGACATACAGTTGACGGGACTATTGGAAAAGAAAGCCTAAGAAGAATACAAGAGGTTTTAAATAGATTAGAACATAGCAAAGGTAAAGACAAAGTAAAACCAGATTGGACTAATGAATTGAATTATATTAAAGCTGGTGGTGGAGAATTAATTCCTGTTAGTGTTGTTTGCGATATTTTTATTGAAAGTAACGAAAATAAAAAAAGATATGCTTTTGAATTAAAAGCACCATTACCCAATAGTGACCAGACCAAAGTAAGTAAGGAAAAATTATTTAAGCTACTGGCAATGAATCCACAAAAGGTTGATAATGCCTATTACGCTTTGCCTTACAATCCATACGGAAAAAAAACTGATTATAAATGGAGTTTTCCAATGAGATGGTTTAATATGCATGAAGATGAATCAGTGCTAATCGGAGACGAATTTTGGGAATTAATAGGAGGGAAAGGAACTTATCGCAATTTCATCAAAGAAATAAATAAATTAGGGGGAAATTATAGAGAAAGAATATATCGAGAATTTTTAGGTATTGAACCACCAACAGATTTTAAAGACGATATTTTAAAATAAAGGAGGAAAATAAAATGGAAAAAACAAATTTCACATTTATTGACCTCTTTTCAGGAATTGGAGGTTTCAAAATGGCATTAAATAGAAATGGAGGTGAGTGTATAGGTTTTAGTGAAATTAATAAGGATGCAATTAACACATATTGCGAAAATTTTAAAGTTTCACATTCTGAAAATTTTGGAAGTATTACTAAAATAAAAGAATTGCCATATCATGATATTTTAACGGCAGGAGTGCCATGTCAAAGTTGGTCTATTGCAGGTAAAAATTTGGGATTTGACGATGATAGAGGACAATTATGGAATGATACTATATATTTATTGCAACAATCAAAACCTAAGGCTTTTATATTCGAAAATGTAAAAGGTTTAGTTGACCCAAGAAATAAAAAAGCTTTTACATATATATTAGACAGAATTAAAGAAGCAGGTTATAGTGCAAGTTATCACGTAATAAACTCATTTGATTACGGTGTGCCTCAAAATAGAATTAGAGTTTATATTATCGGGTTTAAAGAAAAAGAATTTCATGATAAATTCAAACTGCAAAAACCATTAAATAATAAAAAGAAGTTAGGAGATATTATTGGAGTCAAACCGATTGAAAAAAACATAAATGATAATATTCAACGAGATTTATTTGGTAATATTGTTTCTCGAAAATCAATGAGTTTATCAAGCACAAATGGATTTAATGACTATTTTTTATTTAATGACTTGCGAAATGGAGAAACAACAATTCATTCATGGGATATTATTGAAACTACCGAAAGACAAAAACAAATATGTTTGCTTTTACTAAGAAACAGAAGAAAAAGTGCTTATGGTAAGCTTGATGGAAATCCATTATCATTTCAACATTTTAAATCATTAGACTCAACAATTTTACAGAGCGAACTTGATGAATTAGTAAATTTAGAGATACTAAAAACAGAGGAATATACTTTTAAAATTATAAACAGTGAAAGTGTAGATTTGAATGAATCTGAAAATGAAATTATATCTAAAAATACTGACAATAAATTTGTTATAGATGACTTAAAAACCAATAGAGAGTTTAAAGTTAAAAAGATACCAATCGTAAAAACAATTGAATCATTGAAAGAGAAAAAAGTTGTAGCTTGCATAGAAGTTCGATATGATTTTAAAAACACAAAGATTAGCACAGGTCTGTATGGGGTTAATCGTGTTTTTTTACCAAGTTCAGATATTTTCCCGACCCTTGTAGCAAGTGATACAAATGATTATATAACATTAAAGCATATTCAAGCATCAAATGATAAAGACTATAAGAGTAAATTTCTAAATGAGATATATAAAAGAGAAGAGTATAGAAAGATAACAAGGGAAGAAGCCTGTCAGATTCAAGGGTTTCCAAAAGGATTCATTTTGCCTGAATCAAGAGCAAGGTGGATGAAATTAATAGGTAATAGTGTTTCTGTCCCGGTAATAGAAATGTTAAGTGAATCAATAATTAAAACAGGAGTATTTGAAGATTATAAAGACAAACGCTAACAGCGGTTTGGTGTCAGCCATTTTTGGCTTGTTTTTACTTCGCTTCGCTCGTAAAAAACAAGCCAAAAATACCCGCCACCAAGCCGTATTCGTTAGCAATAATAAAAAAATAACAACCGAAAAATATTTGATTGCAGAATAGTTTTTGATAATTTTGCAATATGAAATAAAAAGAAAGATAAAAAATATTATAGTATAGCGTTTAGATTATTTTCTTGTATTCGAAATCGACCAAATTTCAAACACTAACAAGAAATAAGACAAATGCTCACGCTTATGGCGTGGGCTGTTCTTATTTGTTAGTGTGGGTTTTTGGTCGAACCTCGGATACTGATAAGTTACAGTTTCCACGCTTTTTTTATTCTCAAAATTATGAAAACGGAAAAAATAAATAGAAAGTCAAATATACAGAAAATACTTGTTGCCGAAAACGATGAAAGCAACAGAGAATATATTGAATTATTACTTTTAGAGATAGACCACAAATTTCAAATAACTTATGCCCAAACTGGAAGCGAAGTAATTGATTTATACAAACAAAACACTACGACATTATTATAATGAATATTGTAATTCCTCAAATAACAGGATTTACAGCAACAAAAATAATAAGAAAAACAGATAAAAAAGTGCTAATAATTGCACAAAGCAGTATTCTTGAACATCCAAATAAATTTAAAGATGCGGGATTTAATGATTATCTGATAAAACCATTTTCACCTGACGATTTTTTAAAAATTTTTCAAAAACATCTCAAATATTAACTTGCAAAATCATACAACAAAAAATAAATTTAATAAAAGCAAATTTACGGCAAAAAATGATTAATTTTGCCGTAGATTTGACTGTAACTTAAAACCCTGATAAAATCAAAAGCAAATTACAAATAGAAAATTTAAAAAAGGAGTTCATAAATAAAAACTTATTTTATACATCTGACATTGTTGAGTTTTATAATAAATCAACACCAAATATTCCAAGAGCAACAGTAAATTGGAGGATATATGAACTCATTAATAAAGGTATTCTTGAACGAACAGGACGAGGAAAATTCAAATTTGGAAAAATAGTTTCTTTTGTGCCTGAAATTTCATCGAAAATTATAAAAATTAACAGATTATTAAAACAACAACTTCCATTTATAAAATACTGTTTATGGAACTCTATAATTATCAATGAATTCAGTTTACATATAAACAAAATAAATTATACAATAATTGATGCAGAAAGAGAAGTCGCAAAATCAGTATTTTTTTTAATAAAAGACAATTACAAACATGTTTTTTATAAAGCAAATAAAGAAATGTTTTATGATTATTTTCCAGATTTACAGCATGTTATCATTATTAGAGACTTAATAACGGAAGCTCCTATTAAAACAATAAAAAAAATACCAACTATTACAATTGAGAAATTACTCGTTGATATATACAGCGATATTGAATTTGAATATCTTAAAGGCAGTGAATTATCATTTATTTATAAAAGTGCCTTTGATAAACATACAATTAATGAAAGTAAACTGTTAAGATATGCAAGCAGAAAAGGGAAAAAAACAAAAATATTAAAACTAATTAAAAATCTATAAATTGGCAAAATAAATATAATATTGCCGTAAATTTGATTTTATGATTTCAACTAATTGTTTAGAAATAAAGTGGCTCAATAAAATAACAAGAGAGAAGAAAATTAAAGATAAGATATTAGCAGAAAAAGTGATACAAGCACTGTTTCTACTTGAAAGTCTTGTTAGTGAAAAATTAAATTTTGTTTTCAAAGGCGGAACTGCATTGATGCTATTGTTGGATAATGTAAAACGATTGTCAATAGATATAGATATTATTGTTCCACAAAAAATTGATTTAGACAATATTATTACCAAAATTGTATCTCAAAGCCATTTTACAAGATTTGAATTACATAAACGAAAAATAAATTATGATATACAAAAAGTTCACTATAAATTATTTTATACACCTGTATATAAAACAAATAAATCAGAGGAATATATTTTATTAGACGTTTTATTTGAAAAAATTCAATATCTGAAAACAATAACAATTCCTGTCAATTCTTCATTCGTAAAACAGGTTGGTAATCCAATATTTGTAAAAGTCCCTGATTTTAATAATATTTTAGGAGATAAACTCACAGCTTTTGCTCCCGAAACTACTGGTATTCCTTATGAAAAAAAGGGAAAATGATGGGAAAGGAAATCATAAAACAATTGTATGATATTGGAACAATTTTTGACAAAATAGATGATTTATCGGTTGTAAAACAAACATTTAAAAATTTTGCACAGACAGAATTAAAATATCGAAATCTTAAAAATGACATAAACATTGTATTAACGGATATTTACGAAACATCTTTGAATATTTCAACAACAGGGATAGAGGGAAAAGCAAGATTTGATATTTTGCAATTAGGATTAAAACAGTTTGTTGCATTTATATTTTCCGAAAATTACCACATTGAAAAAGCAATTATTGATGCCTCAAAAACAGCATATTTATCAAAACTAATTCAATTGGATTGTAATAATATGTCGAGATTTAAAAAACCTTCACAGATAACAGATTGGATAATAGAACAACCATTTTACACGAAATTAAACAAGCTTAAAAAGACTAATCCAGAAGCTTTTTTTTATTGGCACAAAATTTATGAATTGGAAAAAAAGAAAAAAGTATTAACGGATTGAGAAACAGAATTGCTAACATTATGCTGGGTGTCAGTGGTTTTGCAGTGTTTTTTTTTTGTGCTTCGCACTCAAAAAAAAACT
>JAOZVK010000088.1 GCA_029938185.1 Bacteroidales bacterium
GCATTTATGTCCACCGATTACCATCGGTGGCATGCCTATAGAACATGCCTAAAGGTATTTAATCACTTTCTAATAACTTGTTTATTAAGTTTGAAACTTCAGTTTTTTAAAGTTATAAACTGTTAGATGGAAATTGAAACTTGCCTAAAATATTAAATAACTTCTATGCAATTAATTTATTTTTAATTATTTTTAAACTAATCTTTTTAGCAGTCTTTTTAGACTTAATCCTTGTACAACAATAGAAAAAACTACAACTATATAGGTTACTGTCAAAATGAGGTCATTATGCATTTCACTTGTTAATGACAGTGCTAGTGCAATAGAAATACCTCCACGCAAACCTCCCCATGTCATTAATATTCCTGTTTTTGGAACCATATCCAATTTTCGTTGAAAAATTTTAATAGGAATAAATAAAACAATATATCTAACTAACAAAACAAGCGGAATTGCAATTATACCAATTATAACATAAAGTTTATCGAATGAAAGAATTGCTAATTCAAACCCTATTAATACAAATAAAATTGCATTCAAAAATACATCAATCAGTTCCCAAAATTTGTCAAGATACTGCTCAGTAATTTCCGAAATTGCAGTATTTCTTGCAGTATTTCCAATAAACAATCCTGCTACTACAACAGTCAATGGACCCGAGAAATGAAGCGTTTGTGCTAACAAATAACCACCCATTACTAATGCAAAAGTTATCATTACTTCGGTTTCGTAATGGTCTATTGATTTTAGCATTTTATATGATATATATCCTAAAGCACCTCCAAGCAAAATACCTCCAAATACTTCTTTTACAAATAATATAGCTATTTCAGAAACTTCTACATTTGCTATGCCCTTACTGGCAATATTCATAAGTGTTAGGAATACTACAACGCCTATTCCGTCGTTAAATAAGGATTCTCCAATAATTTTTATTTCGAGTTGTTTTGGGGCTTTCGCTTCTTTTAATATTCCTAATACGGCTATTGGGTCAGTTGGGGATATTAGTGCTCCGAATAATAAACAATATATATAATTTATTTCAATACCTACTAAATTAACAATATAGTAAAACAATGTACCAACAATAAATGTTGAAGCAACTACTCCAAAAGTAGCAAAAATAAATATTGGCCATTTTTGTTGTTTTAATTTTTCAATATCGGTATGTAATGCTCCTGCAAATAATAAAAAACTTAGCATTACATCAAGCAATATATCTTTAAAATTTATTTTATTAATTATATTGTGTTCAAATGCCAAAAAATCAGAACTATAATTGCCTATTATTAGAATTACTATTGTAA
Source organism: Bacteroidales bacterium (assembly GCA_029938185.1). Lineage (GTDB taxonomy): Bacteria > Bacteroidota > Bacteroidia > Bacteroidales > JAOZVK01 > JAOZVK01. The sequence goes on from JAOZVK010000088.1 coordinate 1,308, forward strand.
ACGCTATTGAAAGCACCATTAAACCTATCGTTGTTGGTAACTTTAAAAATTTTATATTAATATAAGCAAATATCGCTGCTATTACTATTAATATTGTTATTATCATAAATATATCCATATTATAATTATTTGAGTATCAAAAAAATGAAAATAAGGTCTTTGACCTATTTATTATTGTTTAAAATTTGATTTAAGTAATGTTACAAAAGTTTTGCGACATTTACCTATTCATAACTTACTGATTAAATTGTCTTTGTACTAATGCGTAAGCAACTATAAATAGGTCGAAAACCTTAATTTTTATTTGATGCCTGTTTCACAAAAGGCTCTTTTCCTGCAAAAACTATTGCAAGTTTAATAATGTTCTTTGGTTTTACTTGGTTAGTTATTAGTTCAGCATGATATTCGTTTTTTTCAATTTGATTTAAAGCCGTTTCTGTTGCTTTTTTTATTCGTTTTTGAAATTTTTTGTCTTCTTCATTAATTTTTTGTTTTTCTATCTGTTTTATTTCTATTACTATTCCATTTTTATTTTTGTTGTATGGAATTAGCATAATATCATATCTGCCTTCGCCGCTTTCTTTGTTCGATTTTATTATAAAATCATCTGTCAGAATTGTAAGCAAACCAAGTATATAAACATGGTATATTTATTCGGTCAAGTAAGTATAATTATTCGTTTTTTTTGCTGTATCAAAATAGCTTAAAGTATTTTTAATTATACGTTTAAAGCCTTTTTCAAATTCAATTATTCTATTATTTATTAAACTTCGTGTTGTTGAAATAAGTAAGTCTCTTTTTATACGAACTTCCGTATTGAGCCAAGTCATTATTATATCTCTAAATACAATTTTTACTTCATTATTCGGAATTTTAAGTTTATAGTTACCAAAATCACTTTTCTCAACCTGTGTTAAATATCCATTATCTGTTAGTAAAGTCCACAAAAGCTCATTGTCGGTTTCAAAATCTTGAAATACAAAATTTTCCTTTAATTCCTTATCTATTGTTTTACCTTCAATTAAATCTTTAATTTTGTCTTTTACTCCAAGTTCAATAATTCTACTTTTAATTAAAGAATAGTCTCCAGAGTTTACCCAGTATGGTTTAAAACCAGCTTTTTCTTTTGCTATATAATTTACGATAGACCAAGGGTTAAAAATATTATCAAGATTTCCAAATTTATAACCATCGTACCACTTTTTAACATTATTTATTTGGCTTTTTAAATCAAAATAAGTCAATATTTCTTCTGTTTCTTTTTTTGTAAAGCCAAAGCTATCAGAAAAATAGGGTACTGTAATTCCATAAACGTCAAAATTATTCCACTCCGAAAAGATACTTTCTCGTCCTACTCGCAATACACCTGTCAGAAGTCCTTTTTTTAGATTAGTATCATTTCCTTTATAAACATTTCCAAGAAATCCCTGCATAAAAGTTATTATTTTTTCATAATAAGTTTTATTCTCTTTGTCTTCGGATTTTATCGGACTGTTAGTATTATTAAAAGCAGAAATTATAGGTGCATCATATTCATCTACAAGAACTATAGTTTTTTGTTTAAAATGATTTGTTAGATATTTACTTAAATTTACTAAACTTTCTTGTAAATCTGTTTCATTTGCAGTTCTATAAACTATGTTTTCAAAAATTTGTTTATCTGAATTTTTAAGAGTATCTGAATTTAATAAAAAATCATTTTTCTTATATAAATTTGAAATAAGATTTTTAAATTTATTCAAACAATTTTCCCAATTATTTTCTTTTATGCTTTTTAATGAAATTGTTATTACTGGATATTTATTTTGATGCTCATTACAGAAATCTTTTTTTTCTGTAATTTTGTATTCTGAAAATAGTTTTGCATTATCGGGTTTTTGAACATCAAAAAAATGCTCAATCATTGAAAGGTTTAATGTTTTTCCAAATCGTTTGGGACGAGGCATTAAAGAAATATATGCTCCTTGTGTGAACAATTCGTAAATTAACATTGTTTTATCTACAAAATAATTTCCACTGATTATAAATTCTCTAAAATCTGAATATCCTAATTCAATTTTTTTGTTTTTTGTCATTTTATAACTTTTTTAAGGTCTTCTATCTATTTATAGTTGCTTACACATTTAGTACAAAGACAATTTAATCAGTAAATTATGAATAGGTAAATGTCGAAAAACTTTTGTAATACTACTTATTTTTCTATTACTTAAATTCCTGAATAACATAAAAACCGTTATTTCCTTTTTTTTGATACAAAGGCATTAGTATTCTCCCATTGCACTCCGATAAAATTGGTTTCTGATTTTCATATGCTAAAATTTCATCTTTTTTTATTTCCTGAAAATTTATATATCCTTGATTCATTTTAAAATCATTACCATTTTTAATTCTGTGAATGTATGAAAGTTCATAATGTTTTGGAAGTTTTAGTGCTTTGCTTCTAAGTCTTTCTTTATGATTTTCAAACTCTGGAATATCATTTTTATCGACACATTTTAAGTGATTCAAAGCCATATATATTGCAGCCATTATATTCCCTTCTGTTTCTTCTGCATAATGCTGTCCGCCTTCAAAAACTAATGCGGTTGCACCTTTAAATGCATAATATTGTATAGCAGTTTCTTTTAAGTCGCTTGTAAGCTTTTCGACAAATTGCACCTGAAAAGCTTCTGCAAGTTTGATACTTTTTTGATTATTGGCAGGAATTGTAAAAATACCACTTTGACTCGAAAAAGAATGGAAATCTATGATTACGCAATTATTAAAATTTCCTAAACAAATATTGTCAATTGCAGAACTTAATTCTTTTAATTCTTTTAATTCATAAATATTAAGCTTTTTATCTGTATTATTAATATATTCATTAGTCCACATACGATTTAAATCCATATCAATGTATCTAATATCTTTATTTAGAGCACCTAAATTACCTCTTAATGCGGTAATATTTCCACTTACCGAAATCTTATTTTTCTTTATAAAATTTATTACTTTTTCTACACCTGTAACACCAGCCATTTCGTTGCCATGCATTCCCGAAATTAAAATAATTTCGTATCCTTTTTTTTCTCCTTCAATTTTTGCAATAATCCGATTTTCCATTCTAAGTATTTGTTAGTGTATAATTAAGCAATAAGTGCTATTTAACAATTGTTTATGCTATTGTGTAAACTTAGGTCTTGATTTAAAAAAGCTATTAACTGCAAAGTAAATTAATTTTTTATAAAAAACACAATTATATAGGTCGAAGATTTTATATTTTTATTCTAAACTGAATTTTTACTTCCGATTTGTTTTGTCCGTTTATTTCATTTAATCCAGAACTGATAACTTTCCTATCAACATAATGAAACTGTGAAAACCTTAACCACATGTCAATTTTTTTTGTAATAGTATATTTCATAGTTATATAATAGCGAGTTCCTTTTCCGGAATAAGCAGGAATTGAAAATCCATAAAGTATGTCATTTTCATAGGCATATATTCTTGAATTATATGGCGAATCAAAAAGTGCATATCTAAAATTTATCTTTAATGGAATTTTTCTGAATTGATAATTTATATCTTGGTATATAACATAACCTTCCTCGGCATTGCTACTGTCTCGTTTATATTTAGAAATTTCAATTCTATTTTTTAATTTCAAATATCTCGAAAAACCATACGAAATATGAAACCTAAGCAAATTTTTATCAACATTTTCTAAAGTTTTAATAACTTGCTCTCCAATATTTAGGTTTTCTTGTTTTATTTCTCTTTTAAATTTTAAATACATTTGAAGTCTTCGAGCAGCTCTATAGTCTAATTGAGCAAAATAATCAACACCTTTCGATGGAGCATTGGCTCTCGATTTTAACCAAGGAAATTTATATGAATCAAAATAAACTGATAGTTTCCAATATTTATATGGGTGAATTTGGGCACCTATATACAAACCATTTTCATTTGATGCTTTTGAAGATTCTGCAAATGCACCTGAATAATATGCTTGATAGTTTTTCTGATAATGTCGTTGCACAACTGAAAACGAAACCTGTGGAGCCGGATTTAACAAAGCTCCATTTATAAATGCCATTCCACCATTTTGACTAATAGCAGACTCGCCAAAAAAGACAATATCATTAAATATAAAATAATAATCAAATCCAAAATTATAATTATGATTGCCACTAAATTCATACTGATTATATGGTTTTATCGTTTTATTTAGCTCTGTATCATACTCATAGTTTGCAAAGGTTAGTCCAAGTTTAAATTTTTTTTGTCTAAACAACAAATTACCACCATATACCATTTCTGTAATAGCATGTTTATCATCAAGTTCCGACTGTGTTGTATGATAACCAGTAGTTTGAAAAGATGAAACTTCTCTTATTTCGTTTTCAAGAGTATCAAAATCAGAAATATTTGCATCAATTTTTTTACGTGAATAGAAACCTGTTAGCTCAAAATTTTTATATTTTACAGTAGAAGCAATTCCTCTCATAAATTTGTTTTCATCTGTCGATGAGTATTTTCTTATACCTTGCGATTTTTTCAATATATTAAGAACATATGATGATTTTCCTCCAGACATTCCAGACCATAAAACCAAGCCTTGTCCAAATTTTGTTTGAAAATCACCTATTGCAATTCTTTTGAAAACACCAAAATCATTTAGCTGTAAATGTGCAGAGTAGTAATCAAATCCATATTTTTGTTCGTCTTTAAAAAAAGCCTCTCCAGGGTCTTTTTCAGCTGTCATTCCCCATTGAATTTTATTTTTATAATTATACTTATACCTCAAGTAGTATTTCATTCTATTACCTTTGTATCTTGAATTTGGCTTCTGCAAAAGCATAGTATCATGAATATCTGAAAACCCTAATTGTTCCTCAATCAAAAATTGAGAGCGTAAAAAAACACTATGTCTACCATATTTTATAGCTTTTTTTAAATTAAAAGGCTTTTTTTCATCAGTTTCACCAACTGTTACAAAAGGTAGTAATTGAAATATCTCAATTCTTGAAAGCCCTTTTATTAGTTGTAGTTCGTATATTGTTAAAAAATTACCGTTTTTGGCAATATAATTTAATATATTTTCAATTTGAACATCGTTAATAAAATGTAGTTTTTCTAAATCTTCGCGGCTTGCCGAATTTAGATTTAATTTATTTTGACTATAATAGAGTAAATCATCATATAGTGATGTGTAGTCAAGCTCTTCGTCTGAATTACTTGCAATTTCTTCGATTAATGCTTCAATAGTTTTTTCTTGTGATTTTACTTCAAAATTAATAAACAAGATTGATAGCAAAATTAAAAAGGAATAAATAAACTTATCTAAATATTGATATTTATAGATATAAGTACTCATAAAAAAGTTTTTTTAAAATTTATAAGTAATTGACATGGATGACGAGTATCCTAAAGTTTGATGTTTTTCGAATGATAAATCAAACTGAAAATTTTTCAAATTGTATCCAATTCCGAATGTGTTAAAATATGGATTTGAAGAAATTCCTGTGCGAAGAAATAATTTATTGTGCATATTAATCTCAACACCTGCTTTAAAAATAGGTTTATCATAAATATTTTTGTCAGTTTGAATACTAACAAGAACTTTGTCCGAAAATGTATAAGACATACCTATTTTGAATATTGTAGGAATACGTTCATTGTCATAATCGGCAATTTTTGCTTGCCATATATTGAAAACATGAGCTGCAATTACAAGGTTTTTTATAGGCTCAGACCTTATACCTACTTCGGCTAAGGCTGTTCCTTTTTTACCGTAATCTTCTGGTAATTTAGTATATAAATAATCAAGCTGTATACCCATAGATATATACTTGCCAAGTTTACGTGCATATGCCAATGCAATTTTATTTTCGCTGTATAATGAATATCCAAAGTGAGTGTAATTTACTCCAAAAACTCCTGTTTTGGTTGGTAGTACAAAAGCTATTGATTTCAAACTTAACTCTTTTACAAAATACTTATTACCAAAATATGCTCCAACTGTCATATTTTTAAGATTAGCTAAACCTGCCTGATTATGATAAATTGACCAAATATCAGCAATTGTAATACTTGAATTTGCCATTGCTTCGGATTTTCCTCCAACAGGTTTATTACCATCTATGGCAAACATACTTATATTTATTACGAATATATTTACAAATAATGTAATGTATTTTACGATTTTAGTAGTCATTGAAATTATTTTTTAATTAACTGAAAATCAAAAATAGTAAAATTTTTTGTGCATAGCAAGATAAAAAGACTCTAAAAAAGCCAAAATTATTTAAAACAATATGCTCCTGGATTAATCCCTACTTTATACGAATCAATTTCAGTTCCATTATTTTGGTATCTAAATACATATCCATTTTGCTGATAATCAATAGCATTACTTAAATATATAATTGAATTATCAGATATATCTAAACTATAAAACAGCCTATTATTATTATTTATAAAAGGTGTAGTAGGTAATTCATTAGCATCAATTTTCATTTTAAAAATATGCTTATTTATATAATATAAATTTTCGCCTTCTGCATCAATAGCCATATCCAAAGGATAATCTTCAATAGAGTTAAAAACATATTTTTTTTCAATCTTATAATTATCAGGATTTATTTTTAATATAGCTGCATTTTCCTGATTTTCGATACCAGTATAGCCTCCATCACATAGTACCCAAAGTTTATTATTTTTATCAATTATAATATTTTTTGGTTGTTTTACTGTTTCTATATTAAAAACCAACTCATCTGAATCTGAATCTATAACTTGTACAGATTTCCCATTTGACCAATTACTTATAAATACCTTATTTTTATATTTTAATATGTATTCGGACGAGTTATCTATCAATATATTTTTTACAATCTTGTTCAACTGTAAATCTACTACATGGATTACATTATGTTTTAAATCTGTAACATATGCCTTGCTACTATTAATTGCAATAATATTTCTGGGTGAATTAAATCCTGTTATAGTAGCAATACTTTTAAATGTAGCAATATCAACTACTTCGATTTTTGCAGAATTATTAACAACTATATATCCATAATTGCCAATAATTTTCATTGATTGAGCAACATCACCTATTACCCTTCCATTTTTATTTTTAAAAATATTATTATGAACTTTCTTATTTTCTGTTTCAATAAATGATATTGATGCATTTCCTCGTGTAAAATTACCTTCGTTTATAACAAATGCTCCTTTTTTATCGTAGTTGCTATAATTACCTTCTTCAGTATTTTTTTTTTCACATCCAATTGCAATTAAAACAAATATTAAATATATATAAAGCTTATTCATAATTGGTTATATTTTATAAGGTTCATTTATTAAATGGTACATAAGTATCGTTTTTTTCTACCTACTTAACCGCAATGTTGCACAAAGTTTAACGCAAAGTTACGCAAAGTTTTGCGAAAATTCACTTTCTGTGCAATCAAAAGTCGGCTACCAGCTTTAAGTAATTAACAATGAACAATGGATTATTAACAATTTTGCTTACGCTTGATAAACTGCATAATAAAAAAAACAAAAGTGTTGTTTTTATATATCGAACTACTTAACCGCAAAGTTTTGCTTTAATTCTATGATTAGAACTACTTGCGAAACAAGACTGTCCAAACTTCTGACGGGTAGCCCAAAAGTCCGTAAGGACGACAGCTATTGTTAAACCACGATGATAATCGTGATATTAAAAGAACTTATGACATAAAATCCCTCAAGGGACGACCTATTTTGCTCTATTTCCCACAACTATCGTTGTGGGTTTAATAGTTCGTCCTATCGGACTTTTGATTGTATAGGTCTGAATTTAGTGTAAAAAAACAGTAGTTTCATAAAAGAATTTATGCGATTGGTCAAAAAAATTGTATGTTGTACAATATTTTCCTTAGCTATGTAAGCCTAAAATCTATTATTTTTTATAATCTAAAATTTTACTAAATTATGTTAAAAAAACTTCTAAAACAACTTTTTGTTTTATCATTACTACTATTGTTTTTTTCTAAACTATTATCACAAAATAATCTCCCTTACCCTATTATTTTTTTGCATGGTTTAACAGGAAGTGATGAATCATTTGCAAACTCGTTTAATTATTATCAAACAAATTATAATCTTGGTGCAGTAAATGTTTTTGATATTGTATTGAATGCTGATAACGATGTAGATAAATCACTATTAGCAGACGATGTTAGATGGCAAGATTTTAACTATACTTGGTGGGGGGTGACATATACAGCCAATGTAGGAAGAAGAAATTTTGATAGTGATAAAAATAACTTTGTTGATGGCTGGACAGGCACTAACCTGTTTGCAATAAATTTTATGGAAGAAAGAATTAGAGGTGCATGGGGAACAACAGACGATGCCTTTGATGGTGGTAATGAGTCTGCTATTGTAAAACAAGGTTATGCTTTGAAGTTTTTTATTCAGGAAGTTTTAAACTATACAGGTGCCGAAAAAGTTATTTTGGTTGGTCATTCAATGGGCGGACTATGTGCAAGAGAATATTTACAACGAAGAGATGAAAATGGAAATCCAACGAACTGGGTTGACCCAAATAGTGCCGACGGTCACAAGGTAGCAAGACTTGTTACAATTGGTACTCCTCACTTAGGCTCAAACTCAGGACTTGATCCTACCAAGAAAAAAAAGAAAGGAAGAACAAATACAATACCCACTACAAGTGGAGAAGCTCTAAGAGATTTAAAATATTCATATGATAGTTATACAAATTGTGGAGGTAGTCCAGTTGGTATTTATTTATTTGGAGGAAACGAAAACTGTATAAAAAGTAAATGGAACAATGCAACTTTTGCTAACGTTAATATTAATTGCGAAGGAGACGAAAATGATAATATTACTGGAATAAACACAGGAACAACATTTAACCCATTATTAGCTTTACCAACAAACATTAGATATACATGGATAACAAGTAACGATTTAAGAGGTGAAAGTGCAGCTGCTTTAATCGGTTTTCCTAATGGAGTACCTGGTGATGGTTCTGTTTTATTAGAAAGACAATGGTTATATAGTGGCAATAATGCATGCCCTTTACCTGTTAATGGAGAAACTGTTGCAGATACATTACTTATAGCAAAAAAACATACAGACGAAGGAAGTGCATATTATGAAGTATTGCGCGGATTGGACGAACCAGATAAAGCTACTTTTGCCTATAATCTTACATTAAATAGAGCAATAATTGGCTTTATAAATCATAAATCGGGCTGGACAGAAAATGATGCTGATATGTTCAAAGTCAATTGTTCTGGACATTCAACTATTGCAATAACTATTGATGGAACAAACTCGGCTGTCAGCAAAATATCATTTTGCGATGCAAGTGGCACCGAACTATCAAGCAGAACAGTTAGCTCATTTCCCAAAAAATTATATTATAATGTAGGTACAGCAAATACGATATATGTAAAAGTAAACGGAACAGCAACAGCAACATCATGGCAAAATCCGTATACACTAACTGCAAAATCAGGCTCATGGACAGGCACAAGCTCTACAGATTGGAACACAGCAAATAATTGGCTTGTAGGTATACCCGACGAAATTGATGATGTAAGTGTAAGCCAGTCATCGTCCAATAAACCAATTGTAACACTTGATGTAGAATGTAACAAATTATTAGTTAATTCAAATGCAAATTTAACAGTATCTTCCACAAGTTCAATTACTATACATAGCAACCTTACAGTAAATGGTAGCCTAATATTAGATTCGGACCAAAATGGAACAGCCTCAATACTATTAAATAATAATGTTACAGGAAACATCACAGTTAAAAGATATATGAAAGGGAATGCATATCATTTTATATCAAGTTCAATTAATAATACAAGTAGCTCGGCTTTCAGATTGCTTACAGATGGGCGCGAAAATCCTAACTTGTATTACTACGATGAAACCATAAATGATACAGATTGGCTAAAAGGTTGGATAAAGGAAAGCGGAATTTTATCACAAGCCAAAGGTTATGCATATCATAATCCATATACCGAAAAATTTACAATTAGCGGCACTCCAAACAATAACAATAGTTATAGTATAGCTGTCAGCAACTCATCAAATAGTATAAGCTCCGATGGTAAAAACTTAATAGGAAATCCGTATCCAAGCTCAATATTAGCAACATCATTTATAAATGCTAATAATTCAGGAACAATTTCGGGAGCCATATATTTGTGGGACGATAAATATACTGGCACTTTTGAATCGGCAGATTATGGAACTTTCAATACATCGGGTTATGTTGCAGGTAACTTAAATAGTATCAAAACATTTAATGGTTATATTAGTCAAGGACAAGCATTTTTTGTAATAGCCAATAGTGATGGAAGTGTTGTATTCAACAAATCAATGCGTACTAAAGAAACTGCTAACTTTTTTAAAAATAAAGAAATTAATAATCTAAAAAAACTTAAAATATCACTTCAAGGAAACAATGTATACAACGAAACATTGATTGCATTTAGAAAAGAAGCTTCTGATGAATTTGATAATGCTTATGATGCAATAAAAATGACAAGAAGTACTAATGTGTCTTTATACTCAATTGTTGAAAATAAGAAACTTGCAATTCAAAGTTTATCTGATTTTGATAACAACATGATTATTTCATTAGGATATAATATTTTAGAAAGTGGAAATTATTATTTTAAGATATTAAACAAAGAAAATTTTAGTGAAACCACTTCAGTTTATATTGAAGACTTATTAACAAACAATGTAGATAAACTTAGTAAAAATAGTATATACGAATTTTATTCGAAAAGTGGGATTTATGACAATCGTTTTAAAATTCATTTTATAAATGATAAAACAATTAATGATGCTAAATATATGACTAACTCTAAAAATATATATTCGTATGGAAGTAACCTTTTTATAAAATCTAATGATGGTAATCTTATACAAGGAAAACTATTAATTTATAATATTATTGGTAATTTGTTAGACGAACATAAAATAAATAATTCAAAAAAACTCATTGATTTATCTAAATTTAATACTAAATTTTTTATAGTTAAACTTATAGAAAACAATAATGTAATAAGTAAAAAAGTTATTATTAACTAAATATTAGAAATAAAATGAGCTATTTTAGTAGAAAAGATATTGATATTTATAGTTTTTTTTATAACTTTGAACTTTACTTAGTGTATATTTATAGCATATTAGGCTTTTACACTGTTTGCTAAATTACAGGAATTATAAAAGCAAAGCTGTGCCAAAGTCAAAACCGTTTTACTTTTATAGGATATACACTAATTTATTATAAAGCATAAGCAACTATAAGTAGGTCAAAGACTTTAAAATTTATTATTAATTTTGATATTCTGCAAAAATGAATAGCGACAGGATAACAAGAGAAGAAATAAGGGAATTATTTATAAATATAAAGCCTTATTTTAGAGACAGATTAGGAAAATACACTCATCAAAGAATTTCTGGAAATTGGCATTTCCATGGTTTGGGTTTTGTTAATGGAGATATGACATATGTTTTTGGTGTTAATTTAGGATTTTTTAAGGTTGGTAAAGAAACAAACTACAGTCATGCAGGAATGAATGTATTAGTTCGTACCAACGGTTTAAATAAAAATCTAAGAAAACAATACCGAGATTTTTTCAGAGAAAATTTATCAGATTGGATACATGGAGACGAAAAACTATATAATTCAGACAGAGGTGGAATTGGCTCAGAATTCCCTCGATATAAGAAAATATCTAATTTCCAGAATCAAAACGAATTACTAAATTTTTTTAAAGAAAGTATAGATGGTATTCATAACATTTATCCTAAAATAGCTTCTAACAATAAAAATCTTTTTAATAATGTTCTTAGAGCAGCTCCTCCTTGGGAAGAAAGCTTAGTATATTTAGCTAATGAAAAATATTTTAACAAATAGACTTGAACACAAAATAAAAAAATGCATAGAAAGTTAATAATGTAAGGTCTTCGACCTATTTTATATTTGCTTACGCATTAATACAAATACAATCTAATCAGCAAGTTATAAATAGGTAAATGTCGAAAAACATTTGTAACAATACTTAAATAGGTCTAAATCTTGTGTGTTTTTTATAGCTCAAAAAATTCAGCTAACCAATTTTTGAATTATTGCTTAATCAAAATTTCTATATATAAACATTATGAACCTCCCTAAATGCTCTTGTTTCAAGGGTTTTTTAATTTTTAAATAATACAGAACAATTTTCTTAGGGTGTCATTGATATACATCAATCATTTTTAATTACATATACAATGGAAAATCAAAAATTTGATTGGAACGATTTACTTGCAACATCTGACTACTTAACTATAAGAAAAATAAAAAGACATTTGGATAATGGCGAAATAGAATTGGTAAAACAAGGAATAGATGCTTTGTATAAAGATGTTGAACGTTCCGAAATTGTAGACTTAGTGCTTATCCTCGAAAAACTAATGGAAAATATTATTTTATGGAAAGAATCAGTTAAATATAGAACAGGCGAAATCGCAGTAAAAATAGAAAATCGAAGAGAAGATATTGATTACAGCCTAAAGTTAATACCAATATTAAACAATGATTTGATAAAAGAAAAATGGAACGAAGCCTTTTATTCGATAAAAAAATATGGTAACAAAATTGTAAAAAATTCTAAAATAAATAAACTTACATGGGACGAAGTTTTTGTAGATTTATATGAAACAGACTTTATGAAAAAAAATAAAACTGAAGACGTTGATATCTGGGCATTTTTCATTTATCGCTTGACACTTTTGGGATTTAAAACCTTATTTTTTTTG
>JAOZVK010000516.1 GCA_029938185.1 Bacteroidales bacterium
CAAGCCAATTACAGAAATGCCTTTAGGCATGACCTATAAAATTGCTGACTTTATGAACGCACACTAATTAACAAAATAGAAATGTTAAAAAACTTTTATCTATTTTGGATTAAGCTTAACTCTTATACTACAGCCTGTTACATGTTTTAAGTAAACATTATTAAATAGGTTGAAAACCTTACAAAAAAAGAAAAATATAAAATATGGGAAGACTTTTATCAATTGATTATGGAAGAAAGCGTGTTGGTATTGCAGTTACCGACCCTTTAAAAATTATTGCAAACGGATTGACAACAATACATTCAAAAGATGTTATTAAGTTTTTGGAAGATTATACATCAAAAGAAAATGTAGAATGCTTTGTTGTTGGCTATCCTAAACAAATGGATAATAGTCCATCAGAATCAATAAGATATATTAACCCATTTATTAAAAACTTAGAAAAAAAATTTCCTGATATTGAAATTAAATTAATCGACGAAAGGTTTACATCAAAAATTGCATTTAGAACTATGATAGATGCTGGACTTAAAAAAAAAGCTAGGCAAAACAAAGCACTAATTGATACAATTAGTGCTACAATAATTCTTCAGTCGTATATGGAAACAATAAATAACATCTAAAAAAAAAAGAATATTATGATATTACCAGTACATATTATTGGTTCGCCAGTTTTAAGAAAAACTGCAAAAGAAATTGATAAACATTACAATGGGCTTGAAACTATAATTTTCAGTATGTTTGATACTATGTATGAGTCTGACGGTGTAGGTTTGGCGGCTCCACAAATAGGAAAATCTATTAGACTTTTTATAATTGATGCTTCTCCAATGGAGGAAGAGGATTCAAGCCTGAAAGGATTCAAAAAAATTTTTATAAATGCTCGTATAACAGAACGAAGTGGAGGTATTGTAACTTTTGAAGAGGGATGTTTGAGTATTCCTGACTTTAGAGAGGATATAAAACGTGAAGATCAAATAACTATAGAATATTATGATGATAATTTTGAATTTCACACAGAACAATATAGTGGATTGGCTGCAAGAATTATTCAACATGAATATGACCATCTTGATGGTAAGTTGTTTACAGACAAAGTGTCGCCTCTTAAAAAGAAACTTATAAAAAATAAGCTTTTAGCAATATCAAAAGGAAAATTTGAACATAGATACAAAGTAAAACTTCATATAAAAAAAGATAAAAGATAAAAATTAAAAGATATAAATTAAAAGATATAAATTAAAAAGTTAATTTTACAGAGTTTATTTACGTACAAATTTAAGGTCTTCGATCTATTTATAGTTGCAAACAAAATAGTGTAATCGCAACTTAATCAGAGAGTTACGAGTAAACGAATGTTGAAAAACTTTTATAATAGTACTTATTTATGTTATTAGCCGTAAAATATGTTGATTGATGAAATTAAGGATTATTTGGCAATTCCAAGAAGGCATAGGAACGGAATAATTGTTCTTATGGCATGTTTAATAGTTGTTTTATTTATTCCAAATATTTATTTACTTTTCAAGGCTGATAACAATTACGATTATTCAGAATTTGAAAATGATTTGCTTGGTTTTGAAAAATCATTAGAAAAAACAAAAACTCCCTACCTAAATCGCTTAGATAAATATATTATAGAACGTTACGATTCTCTTAACTTATTCAAATTTAATCCCAACAATGTTACAGATAAGCAATGGAACAAACTGGGATTGACTGATAAACAGATAAAAACGATTAATAGATATCGTGAGCGAGGAGGAACTTTTTATGATAAAAATGATTTCAAAAAAATATATGGAATAAGAATGAAACAATATGAAATACTTAAACCATATATTGATTTGCCAGAAAAATCGAACTATAGCAAAAACTATTATTCTGAAAATAAATATAATAAAGAAAATATTGTAAATAAAATTGATTCTCTTTTTAAGTTCGACCCAAATAAAACTACAGAACATGAGTGGAAACAATTAGGTTTCAGTGAGAAACAAATAAAAACTTTGAAAAATTACACATCAAAAGGTGGTAGGTTTTTTAAAAAAGAAGATTTAAAAAAAATTCATACTGTATCCGAAAAGCATTATAATATTCTTGAGCCTTACATTCGAATTGAAAAAACAGAAAAACAAATTCAGGATTCTATTGCACGTAACATTGTTGTTGATATTAACAAAAGTAATGAAAAAGAACTTACAAAAATTAAAGGTATAAATGAATATATTGCCCAAAAAATTGTTTATTATAGAAGTAAATTAGGAGGTTATAATTCAAAAAAACAATTACTTGAAATAAAAAATTTCAAAAAAGAAACTTTCAATAAAATTGAAAGACAATTGATAATTCAAAACAAAAAAGTTTTGAAGTTAAGTATCAATTTTTTGGAAGCTTATGAGCTTGCAAAACATCCTTATTTGAACCTTTATCAATCCAAGTCAATAGTAGAATATAGAATTAATAATGGTTCGTATACAAGTGTTAAACAATTGATTGATAACAAAATCCTACCTAAACATGTTTATATAAAAGCAAAAAACTATTTAACAATCAATTAAATTAATATGTTGGTATTTAAGTTTGGAGGAGCATCGGTGAAATCGGCTGATGCTGTAAGAAATATAGTTAATATAATTTCAGATTACAACGAACAGCTTGTGATAGTTGTTTCGGCAATGGGAAAAATGACTAATGCTTTTGAGAAACTGGCACAATCGTTTTTTTCAAACAATGATGATATTGATAATATTATAAAAAAAATTGAAAATTTTCATTATACTATTTCAAATGAGCTATTTGAAAATAAAAACGTACTGATATTTGATGAAATTGAGCTAATTTTTTCAAATATCAGAAAATATATTAAAAAAGAACCATCATTAAACTATAATTTTGAATATGACCAAATTGTTAGTTTTGCCGAAATAGTTTCGACAAAAATAATTGGAGCTTATATAAACAGTATAGGTAAAAAAACAAAATGGATAGATATTCGCAAGTCATTAAAAACTAATAGTATATACAGAGAAGCAAAAGTTGATTGGAACTTATCGGAAAAATTAATAAAAAATACATTCGATTTTAGCGACACAAATATTTATCTCACACAAGGGTTTATTGCTGCAAATATAAATAATATTAGTACCACTTTGGGAAGAGAGGGTTCGGATTATTCTGCTGCAATACTTTCGTATATACTTAGTGCAGAAAAACTTATTATTTGGAAAGATGTTGATGGAGTTTTTAATGCAGACCCCCAAAATTTTGAAAATCCTGTTTTATTCAATTTAATTACATACCACGAGGCTATTGAACTTGCTTTTTTTGGAGCCAAAATTATTCACCCCAAGACTATTAAGCCTTTACAAAATAAAGAAACCCCACTTTATATCAAATCATTTAAAAATCCTAAAAAAAAAGGTACTAAAATATATTCATTCTCGAAACTCAAAAAAGGTATTTCACCAAATGTTCCTATCTATATTGTAAAAAACAAACAGATACTAATTTCTATTTCGGCTAAGGATTTTTCTTTTGTTGATGAAAAAAATCTTATAAAAATTTTTGCTTTTTTATCAAAATTCAGAATAAAAATTAATTTGATGCAAAACTCTGCAATAAATTTTTCTATTTGTGTTGATAATGATAATAGCAAAATCCCCCTGTTTATTGATAAAGCAAACAAAGAATTTAAAGTTCGTTATAATGATAATCTTCAACTTATAACTATCAGGCATTACAACAAAAAAGCAATAAAAAAAATGATTGAAAACAAACAAATATTTATTCAACAAAAAAGTAGAAGTACTGTGAGATTTGTTGTTAGGAACTAAGGTCTTCGACCTATATATAGTTGCTTACGCATTAGTATAAAAACAATTTAATCAGAGTTTTATGAATAAGTAAATGTTGGAAAATTTTTGTAACAGTACTTAACTCGTATCCCACAGCTACTTGCGGTGGGTTAACAATAGAATCGCCCTATCAGGCTTTTTTCCACGATACACAGTCAGTAAGGACGACCTTAGCCTGGGCTTATAAAAATTAATAAATTACAACAATATTATTAGTTCTAATTTTA
>JAOZVK010000004.1:0-6432 GCA_029938185.1 Bacteroidales bacterium
TTAACTTGCGATTGTTTTGGAAAAAGAAAACTGTTTTTGTGAGTTCTGAAGTTCTTTTAATACCACGATTATCATCGTGGTTTAACAATAGTTGTCGTCCTTACGGACTTTTGATTGCACAGTTTGTAATATTTTGTAAATTATTAGTTTTTATAAGACCAGCCACTCTCTAACTTGATTACTGCAAATATATGAATTTTTATTCAATATGTTTGCGGTTTTTGTTTTTTGAGTCTTTTTTGGAAATCCACAAAGATAGTTGTGGGAGATAGGCAAAATTTTGTTTGTTGCCACAATAATTATTAGAAAAAAAAAAAAACACACATTTATATAAGCATTATAATCAAAGCTATGCAATTTTAAACTTAAAAACACGTCATTTAACTGTAAAACAAGTTGCATAACGTATAAATAAGTTATACATTTGCATTGTGGAATTTTTATAAAAATTGAATCTACTATATAAACAAAGCAAATGGAAGCACTTACAAGAAAAGAAGAGAAAGTAATGCAAATTCTATGGAAATTGAAAAAAGGATTTATCAAAGATATTATTGAACAATTACCAAATCCAAAACCACCATACAATACAATATCATCTGTTGTTAGAATTTTAGAAAAAAAAGGTTTTGTATATTATGAGGCATTTGGTAAAACACATCAATATTATCCTAAAATTTCAAAGCTTGGCTATAAAAAATATGCATTTAAAAAACTACTTAAAAATTATTTTGGAGGTTCATACGAAAATGTTGTTTCGTATATGATAAACGAAGAAGAGATAAGTCCCGAACAAGCAAAAGAAATTAGTAATATATTAAAAAAAGGAAATAATAATAAATGATTATCAATTTATTTATATACTTAATAGAGTCTGTAATAATACTAAATATATTGCACTATTTTTATAATTATGTGTACTACAGATTAACTTATTTTGAATGGAATAGGTTTTATTATATTGCAATTGCAATTATAAGCCTGATGATTCCATTAATAAAATTCCCTCTATTAATAAATATAAATCCTTTCATTGATAACTCAGTAGTTTACATTGATTTTATTAATGGAAAATCTATTGTAAACATAGAATCTGACAATAATAGTGAATTATATAAGTTTGTATTTAGCAATAATGCTTATTTTACCCTGATTAATTTTCTATTAATAATATATGTATCAGGAGTTTTAAAAAGTTTATTTGTTTTTATAAAAAATTATATTTCTCTATATAAACTCATAAATGTTCAAAAAAATACAATCATATACGACAAGCCATATAAGATAATAAAAATTAATTCAAAAACTATTGCATTTTCTTTTATGAGATATATTTTTCTAAACAATTCAATTGATAAATTAGAGGAACATGAAAGAAAGCAAATCATAGAACACGAAAAAATTCATGCAAAGCAACTTCATTCATTAGACTTATTATTATTTGAAATTTTAGGAATAATATTTTGGTTTAACCCAAAAATGAACAAAATAAAAAATACTATTAAAGAAATACATGAATATATTGTCGATTCATTACTATCTGATAACAATAACAATTACTCGGAACTGATACTTAAACTTTCCGAAAAGTCAAAAAAAATGAGTGTTGTTAGTTTTTTTGCTAAAAATCAGATTTTTAATAGAATTACACTACTTGCAAAACCTGAACCTGAAAAAATCAGAAAAATACGATTTGCAATTGCTCTACCTGTTTTATTTATTCTGCTTTTAAGTTATTCGTTTACAATAACAACAATAAATAAATCAAATAGTTTTTTGGAAAATAAAGAATTTACAATGCCTGTAAATAAAAATTGTAAAGTGGTTAGTGGGTATTTTGTAAACAAAAAATCAAAACAAATTTACAAAGATAAACAAGATAATGATACACAATTTTTAATATCACACCCTCAAATAACTTATATGTGCGAAGATACAATGGATATATATGCAGTACTTGATGGCTATGTTTGTAAAATAGAGTATTATGATAACTGGGGAATTGATGAATATAATATAAGTATAAAACACAAAAATGGCTACACAAGTGTTTATAAAGGTGTATGGAAAGTTATTGTAAAAAAAAACAATAAAGTAAAAAAGAATCAAAAAATAGCATTAACAGGTGATATTAGACTTTATCCTACTTTTGGATTTCAACTATTATTAAATGGAAAACTCATTAATCCATCAAAATATTTAAATTGATAAAAAACAGACCTGAAGTATGGAAGTTAAAAAAAATGATAATGTAAATCTTGAGAAAAAGAAACCAATATTCTATCAAATCGGTTTTATAATTTCATTAATTCTTGCTTTAGTAGTAATTGAAATTGGAACAGTAAATAGAAATAATAAAAATGCTGAGTCATTTGATGATATTGATATTATTGTTGAAATATCATATAAACCCCAATATAAAGAACAGTTGGAACTTATACAAAAACCAAAGGTAATAGACGAACTATTGATTATAGGTGATGATGATATTGAGTATTCAAAATTTAAGACAAATATAGTTATAGATTATAAAAGCAAAGCAATAATATTAGAAGAAATTGAAGACGACGAAGAAGATGATATTGAAGAGTTTCCAATGTTTTTTGTGGAGGAAATGCCAAAATATCCAGGTGGTATCGAAGCTCTAAAAAAACATATAGTGGAAAATATAAATTATCCTATTATTGCCAAAGAAAACAATATACAAGGAAAAGTATTTGTACGATTTATAATAAATAAAAATGGAAATATTGGCAAAGTGTCAATAATTAAAAGCGCAAATTCTGTATTTGATAATGAAGCAATTAGAGTTATTAATACTCTAAGTACTTGGAAAGCAGGTATGCAAAATGGAAAAAATGTAAGTGTGTGGTATACAGTACCTATTAATTTTGTTTTGAAATAAACCATTAACCAAAATTGGCTCTTCGAGCCTTTTAATGTTGCTTACGCATAAATAATTTAACTGCTATTATTATCAGTTAATTAAAAAACAAAAGTAAATTTGTGCGTAAATAAACTTGAAGAACCTTAAAATTAATTTTAAAAATTTTCATGTTTATATTGTCTTTATATTAATGCGTAAGCAACTATAAATAGGTCGAAGACCTTAATAAAAAATCAAAATGATATTTGGAACTTATAATTTAATTAAAAACTGAAAAAAATGGAATCGAAAAAAAATCCAACAGTAAACTTAGAAAAATTTAGGGGACTTTTTCTACAAATTGGTTTCTTGTTAACAATTGGTTTAATATTTTTAATATTTGAATGGTCAACATCAAACATAACGATTGATGAGCTTGGACAAAGAAATAATGCTGATATTGAAGAAGAAATAATACCAATAACAAGGCAAGAAGAAGAACTTGTAGTAAAAAAAGAAAAGCCTCAGGTAATAAAAACATTAGAAATAATGGATGATGATACAGAGCTTGACGATGAAACTGAAATTGAGGATACTGAAGCAGATGATGATACTGAAATTAAAGTAGATGATATTGAAGAAGAAGAGGAGGAAGAAGAACCTGAAGTTTTTTTTGTTGTTGAAACAAAACCTGAATTTCCGGGTGGAAATATTGGTCTTAGTAAGTATATAGCTTCACATATACGTTACCCAACTGTTGCCAGAGAAAATGGAATACAAGGCAAAGTGTTTGTTCGATTTATTGTTAATTCAAAAGGTAAAGTTTGTAAAGTAAGTATTGCTCGCGGTGTAGATCCTCTATTGGACAACGAAGCTATTAGGGTAATAAAAACATTACCAAAATGGAAAGCTGGCGAACAAAGAGGTAGAAAAGTTAGTGTATGGTTTACTATGCCAATAAACTTTCAAATGGACTAAAAAATATATAGGTACTCTAACAAAAGTTTTGACCTATTTTATATGAAGCTTATTATTTGAATTATAGTTAATTATATATTGTGTAAATAATTTTAAATTGGTCGAAGACCATAAATATTTTAATAATTAAATTTTTAATTTTAACTTTATCCCCTATTATTAGGGGATGAATATTGTTTAACTAAATAAAACCTATCAAAATGGAATTAAAAAAGCATCCTAAAGTAAATTTAGAAAGATTTAGAGGAATTTTTCTGCAAGTTGGATTCTTAGTAACTGTTGGATTAATCTTTTTAGCATTCGAATGGTCAACATCAAATGTATCAGTAGATGACCTTGGGAAAATGAATAATTCTGATATCGAGGAAGAAATAATACCTGTAACAAGGCAAGAAGATATACCACCACCAGTAAAACAAGAAAAACCTCAAGTAATCAACACATTAGAAATAATGGACGACGAAGCTGATATAGACGATGAAGCTGAAATTGAGGATACTGAAGCAGATGATGATACTGAAATTAAAGTAGACGATATTGAAGAAGACGACGAAGAAGAAGAACCAGAGGTTTTTTTTATTGTTGAAAATATGCCAATATTTCCTGGAGGCGAAATAGGTTTAAGGAAATATATAGCAACTCATGTACGCTACCCTACTGTTGCCAGAGAAAATGGTATTCAAGGAAAAGTATTTGTTAGATTTATTGTTAATTACAAAGGTAAAGTTGGTAAAGTTAGTATTGCTCGTGGAGTAGATCCTTTATTAGACAAAGAAGCAATAAGAGTAATAAAAACATTACCACAATGGAAAGCTGGCGAACAAAGAGGAAAAAAAGTTAGTGTTTGGTTTACTGTACCAATAAATTTTCAACTTCAATAAAAGAGCTTCGAGCTGTTTAATATTGCTTACGCATCCTATTAATATTCTAATTTAATGTAATTTAATAAAAGATATTAGACTATTAATATAAGAACTTAAGATCTTCGACCTGTTTAATGTTGCTTACGCATTCTATTAATATCCTAATAATATGCAATTTAACAAAATATAAATGTCGAAAAACTTTTGTAAGGGTTCTTACAATTAATTTAATAAAATCCGAATTAAAATTCGGATTTTTTAGTATTTTATAGATATACACTAAGAATCAAATATGCCAAAATTAATAACAATAGAAAAAATTACAGAGAAAGCTATTCTAGTTGGACTCATAACACAAAACCAAAAGACATCTGACATAAATGAATATTTAGATGAATTAGAATTTTTAACAAAAACAGCAGGAGCTATTACAGTTAAAAGATTTACTCAAAAACTGGAAACACAAAATGCAAAGACATTTGTAGGAAGTGGTAAATTACACGAAATATCTTTATATATTAAAGAAAATGACATAAATCTTGTTATATTTGACGATGAGTTGTCGCCATCTCAATTACGAAATATTGAAAAAGAGTTTAAATGTAAAATATTAGATAGAACAAATTTGATTCTTGATATTTTTGCAAAAAGAGCTAAAACATCACATGCAAAAACACAAGTAGAATTGGCACAATATAAATATCTTCTACCCAGACTTACAAGAATGTGGACACATCTTGAACGACAAAGAGGAGGAATTGGACTCAGAGGTCCCGGTGAAACCGAAATTGAAACTGATAGAAGAATTATACGCGACAAAATAAGTAGACTAAAGTTGCAACTTGCAAAAATTGATAAACAAAAAGCTGTTCAGAGAAAAAATAGAGGAAAACTTATTAGAGTAGCTTTAGTTGGTTATACAAATGTAGGTAAGTCTACGCTTATGAACCTAATAAGTAAATCTGATGTTTTTGCCGAAAACAAACTTTTTGCAACTCTTGATACAACTGTACGAAAAGTTGTAATAGAAAATCTCCCTTTTTTATTATCTGATACTGTTGGCTTTATTAGAAAGTTACCTCACGATTTAATCGAATCCTTTAAATCAACATTAGATGAGTTGCGCGAATCGGATATTTTGCTTCATGTTGTTGATATTTCACATCCAAATTTTGATGACCAAATTGATATTGTCAAAAAAACGCTTTTTGATATAAAAGCAAGTGATAAACCAACATTCTTGGTATTTAATAAAATTGATTCTTTTTCATATATACAAAAAGAAGATGATGATCTTAGTCCAAAAACAAAAGAAAACTATAGTTTGGAAGAATTAAAAAATTCTTGGATTGCAAAAGAAAACACACCATGCATATTTATTTCAGCTAAACAAAAAGAGAATATAAACGAGTTTAAAAATATTTTGTATGATAAAGTTAAGGAAATTCATGAAAAAAGATATCCTTATAATAATTTTTTATATTAAGGTCTTTGACCTATTTAATGTGGCTTATGCGTTTTTATAAATCACTGTTATATAGGTAATTGCACAAAAATAAATGTCGGTTTTTTTTGTAAGACTGTTTAAATGCTGACTTGTATAATCAAAAGTCCAATAGATTGAAAAGTGTCCAATCCAATTATGTTAATTATTTATTATTTTCAATCCCTTTTCATTGGAATAATATATGGCTCTTTTCCTGCAAATACAATCGGAACTTTGAC
>JAOZVK010000004.1:6532-37318 GCA_029938185.1 Bacteroidales bacterium
CATTGATAAATTTAATGTTTTTCCAAAACGACGTGGACGGGGGAGCAATAATACTTGTTTTTGAGCATTAATAGCTTCTTCTATAAATAACGACTTATCAATAAAATAGTTATTATTTATTATGATATTTTTAAAATCTGAATTACCAAGGTCTAATTTTTTCATTTTTATGAATTTATTATATTATTAATGTTTCAAGTATAAAAGCAAAATTATCAATTGTCCATTATTTTCATTGGAATAATATATGGCTCTTTTCCTGCAAATACAATCGGAACTTTGACTATTTTGTCTATTTTTATTTTACTATCAATCAGTTCTTTGTAATATTTGTTTCTATCTATTTGCGATAATGCATTTTTAATATTTCTATTTATTCTTTTATTAAATTTTTTATCGTCTTCATTTTTTTTCTGTTTTTCTATTTGTTTTATTTCTATTACAACTCCATATTTTGATTTGTCATGAGGTATTAACATTATATCATATCTGCCTTCGCCACTCTCGCCGTTAGATTTTATTTTATAGTCATCGCCAATTATTGCAAGCAAACCAAGAATATATGAATGATAAACATATTCATGATTTTTTGCAGTATCATAATAGCTAAAAGTATTTCCTGTGATTTGTTTAAAACCGATTTCAAATTTACTTATATTGTTGTTAATTAGATAATTTGCTGTATTTTCTAATAATGATTTTATTATTTTTATATCTGCTTTTAACCATTCGATTATAGTATCCTGAAAAATTGTTTTAATTTCATAGTTTGGAATAATAAGTTCGTATTCTTTTCTCGAAACTTGTTTTTTTGTTGTAAGGTATCCACTGTAAGTTAGCAATGTCCACAATAAATCGTTATCTTTAGATAAATTAGGAAAAACAAAATTTTCTTCTAAATCTTTTTTTATTATATCTCCATTTATCAATTTTAATATTTCTTCTCTAATATTTTCTGAATTTTTCTTTTTTATTTCATTTTTTATTAATTCATTGGCACTGGTATTTAGCCAAAATGGTTTAAATCCTTCGTCTGCCGACAAAACATAATTTAGTATTGACCAGGGGTTGTAAATATTAGTAGTTTTTCCGAATTTATATCCATTAAACCATTTTTTAATTTCCGAATATTTTGTATCTACATTAAAATCAATTGTAATTTGTTTAACTTCTTCTTCTGTAAATCCAAATTTATCGGAAAACTTATTATTAAGTATTGAGCAAACACTTAAATTATTCAATCCAGTAAAAATACTTTCTTTTGATACTCTTAGTATTCCTGTAATTACTCCTTTGTAAAGATTGGTGTTGTCTTTCAATGCTCCGCTTAATAAACTTCGCATAAATGAAATAGCTTCTTCATAGAATTTATTATGACTTGCTTGTATTGGTGTATCGTATTCGTCTATTAATATTACTACTTTTTCGTTGTGGTATCTTTGTAAATATTTACTTAGCTGTTTCAGGCTTATTTCGAATTCAGTTTCGCTTGCTTTTTTTACAAGAATATTCTGAAATATTAGCTTTTCGTGATTTTTAAGAATATTGCCATCAAGTAAATAATCATGATTTGAATATAAATCGACTATTTCTGAGACAATAAATTCATAACAACTTTTCCAAGTATTTTTTTTAGCATCTTTTAATGTCAAATATATAACAGGATATTTTCCACAATGTCTTAATGTATTATCTCCTGTCTGCAATATTTTCAAATCTTTAAAGAGTTTTCTATTTTCAGGTTCATTTATATCAAAAAAATATTTGAGCATTGATAAATTTAATGTTTTTCCAAAACGACGTGGACGGGGGAGCAATAATACTGCTTTTTGTGCTCTCAAAACTTCTTCAATTAACATTGATTTGTCAATATAATAGTTATTGTAAAGTATTATATCTTTAAAATCTGAATGTCCAAGGTTTAATTCTTTTTTCATTTTTATGAATTTATAATAAGGTTTTTATTATATCAGCTGCTCTATTATCGCATTGTTTAGCTTCCGCCATATCTGTAAAACAGATATTTGACCTATTTAATGTGGCTTATGCGTTTTTGTATAGGAGTTTGATTGTAAAGTCTAATTGTGTTTCTATTTTAAGAATTTCAGTTTCAGACATTTGGACACAATATACAACTTTGAAAAATTATCTGTAAGAATTTTTATTTATTAGACTCGCCACTTAATAACAGACTGGTAATCTATAATGTGTAAATTACCAAATTCAATTAATTCATTGAGGTTACCATATCAAAAAATATACAGCAAAATTAATGAATAATTGATTTTAAACAAATATAAAACTAATAATTTTTTATAATCTCCACAAAACAGTGTTGGAATGCTAAATTTTACTATATATTGCAAGAAGAAAAAATAATTAACATATTTTGTCCGAATCCCAAATGTAATAATCCTTACAAAATGGTGTTGGTTGTCCAAATAAATATAAAATTAAATTATTAATGGCTTGATTTTCTATTTGTTATAACATTCATATTATAAATATATTACAAATAAAAAGTGGAAACAAATTTTTAGGTTTACAATCAAAGTCCGATAGGATGAACTATTGTAAACCCACAATAGTTGTGGGAGGTGAAGTAAATTGATCTAAGTACTGTTACAAAAGTTTTTTGACTTTAATTATTCATAACTTTCTGATTAAATTATATTTGTACTAATGCGTAAGCAACTATAAATAGATTAAAGACCTTATCTTTTACTCTTCCATCTTTTATGCGACCATAGCCAATTTTCGGGTTTTTCTATAATATAGTTTTCTAAAATCGTCATATATGCTTTTGTAATTTCGCTTTGAGCTTTTATGGTTGGGTTTGATTCAACGTCTGTGATATTAACTTCGTAGTATCCTCTTTTTATTCTATCGACATGTCCATACAAAACTGGCAAATTATATTTTTTAGAGTAGTTTTCGGGACCATGCAAACAAGCAGTATCTTGATTTAAAAAATCAATCCAATAAGCTTTTTTAGCATTTGATGGGCTTTGGTCAGAAATCATAAAATATAGTGAAGCTTCAGAATTATGGTCTTCAATATTTTGAGCAGTTTCGTATATTGATACTAAATTCATGCCCCAAGCTGCTCTTGTTCGTCTTATATACTTATCTATAACCTTGTTAGACAATGGCTTGTATAATCCAACAGTTCGATGTTTAAATTGTAGACTAAAACATAATACACCCCATTCCCAGTTGCAATAATGGCTACCAATACCTATAACACTTTTGTTTTGTTCGTAGTATTTGTTAATTACTTCAGGGTTAATAACTTTATATCTTTTTAGTAATGATTTTTTGCTCATCGAAAACCCTTTTATACTTTCGACAATAACATCTGACAAGTTTTTATAAAATCCTTTACATATTTGTTTTAGTTCAGCTTCCGATTTTTCGGGAAAAGATTTTTTAAGATTAGTATAAACAACTTTTTTACGATAGCCAGATATATGATAAAACAAAAAATAAATTATATCGGAAAATATATACAAAAGCCAAAATGGTGTAATCCAATATAAAAATATTAATAATCTAAAAAAAAGATAACCTATAGTTTGCATAATATTTTCAGTTTTTAAATTTCAATATGCATTATTAATACACACATTGTTAGAATATTAAAAAAATACATAAGCACTATTAGGTCAAAGCTCTTTAGGTAACAAAGCTTAAAACACATGAATTTTAAAATTTCTTAATTTTTATTTATTCAAAAAGAAAGCTTTGGAACGAGGGTGATTACCTTTCAGATTATTGTATTCTTTGTCTGTAAGATCATAGTAATAATATTTGAAAGGATTTACTGGTTTGCCATTTTTATGAACTTCGTAATGCAAATGGTTTACATATGATAATCCAGTAGTGCCAACTTCAGCAATTATATCGCCTCTTTTTACCTTCTTACCTACTTTTACAAAAACTTTACTTACATGCCCATAAACGCTCTTGTAGCCATATCCATGGTCAATTACTATATAATCGCCAAGTCCAGAGTTAAATTTCGACCTGACTACAATACCGCTCCCTGAAGCATATATTTTAGTTCCTTCATCAGCACACAAATCGATACCTTTATGCATTCTTTCATAATGTAAAATAGGATGAAACCGCATTCCAAATGTTCCAACAGAGGTAATATTAGATTTTTTAACTGGTCTGATGGAAGGTATTGCTTCAAGCATTTTTTCTTTATCAAGAATCATTTTTATAATCTCATCATGCGATTTTGTTTGCACATACAATTGTTTAGATATTATATCTAATTTTTTTTGTACTTGTATCACTATCTTAGAGTTTTCATAGCCTTCAAAAGATTTGTATACATTGCTACCACCAAAACCTGCTTTTCTTATAGAATTGGAAATTGTCTTCATTTCAAAAAAAGGTCTATACGAATCATTATCTGATTCTTGAATTTTGTTTATGGTGGTAAATGTATTGTCTAATCGTTTGTTAAGAAGGTGGTATTGAAAAAGTATTTGTGCATTTTGCTCCTGAAGCATTCGTTCTCTGGGTGTTGCTATAATTAAGAAAAGTAGTAAAAATAATATTGTTCCAAAGAGTAAACTTGTAGTAAATTTTTTAAGAAAACTTCTTATTACTTGTGAAGCACTTACTTCAAGTTTTTCATATCTTAATGTATCATAATCAAACCTGTATTTTGCTTTCATTTTGTATTACTTTATGTAAAAATTAAGTATAAAAAGCAATAATTTAATTAACTGAAAATAAAAATATAAATTAATTTTATTAATATTTTGCTTTTTAATACTTTCATTATTCTAAAATAATTTTGAAATAATTTAACTTCCAAAATATTGAACAAATTTATCAATATTTTTTTGTCAATTACAAATATTTGTAATTAAAAAAACCTTATTTAAAATGATTCTAAATAAAAACAATATAAGATTATTCTATGAATGTTTAATAAATAATTGGTATTTCGACTTTTAGAAAAATATTATATGAAAAATATAAACTTGTTATTATAAAATTTTAAAAAAAAAAAAATTAATAATTTGCTAAAACATTGCTCATAAGTAAAGTAAACTTTGATTATTGAGGTTGTCAGTTTTAAGTTAAACGCTTTTTAATCGCAAAATTGCTCAAATATTTAACGCAAAGTTACGACCTGTGCAATCAAAAGTCCGATAGGACGAACGGCTACACGTATAGTATTGGACATTATTTTATTTTTTGACAGGATTTACAGGATTGATTTTTATTCTGTTACGAAATACCTGATAAACAAGACTGTCCAACTTCTGACGGGTAGCCGGACGAACTATTGTAAACCCACAACGATAGTTGAAAGGAACAAAATTTTTAACTCCTCTCCTACCCTATTGTCATTATTAATCAAAAAGTTCATTTTCTGTATTGAATTTCAATATATTAAGATGTTTATATGCAAAATCTGTTACTTCGCGTCCTCTTGGAGTTCTTTTTATAAAACCCTCTTTGATTAGATAGGGCTCATATACTTCTTCGATAGTGCCTCCCTCCTCTCCTACTGCGGTTGCAATTGTACTTATACCAACAGGTCCACCTTTAAATTTTTCAATAATTGTAGTCAAAATTTTATTGTCCATTTCATCAAGACCTTTTTTGTCAATATTCAAGGCATCTAAAGCATATTTCGTAATTCCAATTTCTATGCTTCCATCACCTTTTACTTGAGCAAAGTCTCTTACTCGTCTCAATAATGCATTTGCAATTCTGGGAGTTCCTCTGCTTCTCTTTGCAATTTCAAGAGCCGAATCATCAGTAATTGATACTTTAAGAATTGATGCCGAGCGAATTATTATCTTTTTAAGGACATCATAATCATAATATTGTAATAAAAATTTTATTCCAAATCTTGCTCTAAGCGGACTGGTTAACAAACCGGCGCGAGTAGTAGCACCGATAAGAGTAAAAGGATTTAGAGTCAATTGCAAAGCTCTTGCACTTGGACCTTTATCAATCATTATATCAATTTTATAGTCCTCCATAGCCGAGTATAAATACTCTTCGATAACTGGACTTAGCCTATGTATTTCGTCAATAAAAAGAACATCATGCTCATCGAGACTTGTGAGCAAACCAGCCAAATCGCCAGGTTTATCTAACACTGGTCCCGATGTTGTCTTTATGTTTACGCTTAGTTCGTGTGCAATAATGTTTGAGAGCGTTGTTTTGCCTAAGCCTGGAGGTCCATGTAGCAAAACATGATCAAGTGCTTCACCTCTTAATTTTGCTGCTTTAACAAATATTTCAAGATTTTCTATAGTTTTTTCTTGTCCTCTGAAATCCGAAAACTCAAGTGGTCTTAATTTTTTTTCGTATTCTTGTTCGTTCTTGGTTATTGTTTTGTTATGTAATATTGATTTATCTTCCATCTGCTTAATTATCTTTTATTTTTTTTCCATCTATCTTAATTTCTTTACCCAAAAGGTAGCTAATACTTACTTCTATCATACCTTCAGGACTATATGATTTCCAAGCTCCATGAGGTTTTCCCATCATATATTTTCCTTCTTGCTTTAGCTTTCCGTTTTCATAAAAATGTTTGTGTATTCCTTGTGCTTCGTCTTGCATAAAATATCCTTCAAATTTTAGTTTTTTATTTGAATAAAAATATTTCCATAATCCGTCTTTCAAGCCATCTTTGTAGTATCTTTCTTCTTTTTGGTCACCGACATTATAAATCCATTTACCCTCTTTTTTTCCATCAATAAAATTTCCTTTCACAATTATAGTACTATCTTCAGCATATTCAACATAAAGTCCTTCGGATTTTCCTTTTATGAAATCTTCATTTCTTAATAAGCTTCCATTTTGGTAATACCAAACCCATTTGTCGTTTGGTTTTCCTCTAATATATTTTCCTTTTTGCTCAATATTGCCATTTTCATAATAGAACACCCACTCCCCTACTCTTCTTCCATTTTTATAGGCTCCTATTGATTTAATTTTACCATTTTTATAAAAATATTTCCATGCTCCTTGTCTTTTCCCATCTTTATCAACAATTCCGTTTGAGCTTATCCAATGTTCTTTTTTACTATATGTTTGTGAACTTATAATTTTCCCATCTTTTGAATATTTTCTATGTACTCCAACGGGTTTATTATCCTTGTATCCACCACTCGACTTTAAAGAGCCATCACTATAAAACTCATTCTTAATTTCAACTTTTTCTTTATTATCTATCTTAATTATAACAAGTTCGCCATCAATATATCTTCTTCTTGAAGTAATTTTTCCTTTTGCATTATAGATTTTTAAATATCCATGTAATTTTCCATTTTTATAAAACGATTCCATTTTTAAACGGTCATTTGCATAAAATTCTTTCCATACACCTTGTTTTAAGTTATTTCGGTCATATCTATTAATTCTTTCACGTTCTATAATTATGTCATATTTATATCTAAACAAAGTTATTACAACAGCTTGATTTGAATATTCTTTAGCTTTTCCGTTTTTTCTACCTTTTTTATAATTTACAATTTTTTTTAATTGTTCATTATCATGATATTCATATGATTTTCCTTGTTTTATATTATTTAAATACAACTCTTTAGAAATTATAATATTTGTTTTTAGACTATCGCCAACAAGTTTGTAGATAAAATAATAACCATTTTTATTCCCATTTAAATAGCTTATTTTTTTTGTAATATTTTGTTTATTATCATAAAAAATCCAAGTACTGTCCAATTGCATATTTTTTCTGCTACCTTCGGACTTCATGGCACCATTAGGGTAATATGTTTTCCAATAACCAACTGGTTTTCCGTCTTTCATATTACCTTCACTGGATTTTTTTCCATTTGTATAGAAAAACACATTGTAGCCATTTGGTTTTACTTGCGAAAATAGATAATTGCTTATATTTAACAATAAAATAATTGCAATTAAGGTCTTCGACCTATTTAATAATGCTTTTGCATTATATACAATTTGTTGAATTTCAAAAAATAAGCTTTTTTCAAAATAATTATAAACTTTTGCAAAACTGTCTATATTTTTCATATGTAAACTATTTTAAGGTTTTCTACCTAATTTATGGTTCAAGATTTTGGTTAGAGACCTAATTTTTTTGATATATCCAACATTCTTTTTATCGAAACATATGATTTTTTTCTTAAATCTTCATCTAATTTAATTTCAGGTAATTCATATTTTAAACAATTATATATTTTTTTAACTGAATTAAGTTTCATGTAATTACAATCATTACACGCACAAGTTGAATCTTCGCCTGGAGCAGGAATAAATATTTTACTTGGGCTTTCTTTTTTCATTTGGTGTAAAATTCCTGATTCTGTGGCAACTATAAATTTATTTAAATTATTGTTTAAAGTATATTTCAACAATGCTGATGTTGAGCCAATAAAATCGGAAACCAATAAAATAGGTTTTTGACACTCAGGATGTGCTATAATTTTTGCATCTGGATTTTCTTTTTTTAGTTCTAAAATTCTTTCAAGCGAAAATTCATGATGAACATGACAAGCACCATTCCATAAAAGCATTTCTCTGCCAGTTACTCCATTAACATAATTACCAAGATTTTTGTCAGGAGCAAATATAATTTTTTGGTCGTTGGGTATGCTTTCAACAATTTCTTTGGCATTAGATGATGTGCAAACTATATCGGTTAAAGCTTTAATTTCGGCTGTTGTATTGATATATGATATTACCATATGACTGGGGTGTTCTTTTACGAATTTAGCAAAATCTTGGGTAGGGCAGGAGTCAGCCAAAGAGCAGCCAGCATTTAAGTCAGGAAGTAAAACTTTTTTCTCTGGAGATAGTGTTTTTGCTGTTTCTGCCATAAAATGTACTCCTGCAAAAACTATAATATCAGCATTTGTTTTTGCTGCCTCTTGTGATAGAGCTAAACTATCGCCAACAAAATCGGCTATTTCCTGAATTTCGCCCTCAACGTAATAGTGGGCTAATATAATCGCATTTTTTTCTTTTTTTAGTTTTTCAATTTCATTGGTTAAATTAATTGATTTGTCAATATCAATGTCAAGAAATCCTTTTTCTTTAATATCGCTTAGATTTATACTCATTATATTATATTTATAATTATATATTTAAATAAAAGAAATAATAATAATAATATGCTGTTAATACTGTTATTAAATTTTTTGTAAATAATTTGTTTTTTTCGTTATTAAAAATTTAAGATGCTTTATTAACAAGTATTATTATTGCTTATAATATGATATTCAGTTTTTTTATAATTTTATTAACAAGTGCTAATAATTAATGTTGTTAATAAAAACACAAAATTAGTAATAATTATCGTTGTTAATAAAGTTCTTTTAATATTTTAAAAGAAATGAAAAATAAATTTTGTAATTTTAATTACTTGATTAAGTAAAACTATTTCTATTAAAAGTCAAGTATTTTTTATAAATATTTATTGTGTTAATATCAATAGTTATTAACATAAAAATTGATTGCTTGTTAATAACTGTAAATGCTAAGGTCTTCGACCTAATTAATAGTTGCTTACGCATTAATATATAGACAAATTAATCAAAAAATTATCAATAGGACATAGCTTTGCGATTTTATTGACTTTATGGACGCACACTAATTATAAATTTTCTATTTTTAATTAATTAAAAATCAAAAATAATAAAATTGATTAGTCTTATGCAACAAAAAAAATAGAAAAATCCATTTTATTATCAAAATAAAACGTACTGAATTTACAAATTAGGTACTGAATTTACAATTTTTGTAATAAAAATGCTATAAAAGTGTTGAAATTGTATAAATTATGAAATTTCTATTTTTTTTTAATATTTTTAATATCTAATTTTATACTTTAAATAATATTTTTGTTATTTCTGTAAAACTGTGTTTTTATAATACAGACATAGCCAATTAGAATATTAATCAAAGAACAACACAATATGTTAAAAAAATTATCAAAATATGAAGCAGTAAGAATATTCATCGAACAAACAAAAAAAGAAGGCTATCTTGCTTTTGATGTTGGTCGTTTAGAGGATATTTTTGGAAGCGATGTAGATTATGGCGATTTTGGCTTGGACGATATTATTCCATACATTGAAGAATTTTGCAAATTAAAAAATTTAAGTGTATTAAATTTTGCTTATCAAAATATAACTTACATTCCATACAGTTTTAAAAACTTAAAAAATATTAAAGAATTTAATGTTGCAGGAAACAAATTATCGGAATTTCCAAAGATATTTTATGACTTACCGAAATTAAACAAAATAGGTGTTGTAAAAAATAAGTTTAGTTTATTTGATTTTTTTTATGAAATTATTAATATATCAACAGAAAAAAATCAGTATATGAACAGAGGCATAATTTTAGAAAAAACATTTGAAAAAATCTATGCTCAGATATTTGATTTTTACAAAAAAAAGCATTTTGAGATAATAGAAAAAAAATGGGGACTTACTATAAAAAATGACTATTATACACTATACTTCTTTTGCGATGAACAAGTTAATTTAGTAATTGATAGAGAAAATATAGCTGTATGTCTTGAACCAAAAAAAGATGCAGTAATATCTAAATATAAAATATTCAAAGAAGTAGAGCATTTATTTAAACAAATAAAAAATGCAACAAACTTAATAGGAGAGTTATATTATTTACCTCTTGGACATTCAGATTCTATTGAGATTATTGCCTATTCTGAGTTACTTAAATATCATAGGGAAGGTAAGACCCAAATCAAGGATTATTCTGTATATGATATTATTCTTAATATTGGTGGTAGAGAGTTACTTGAAGATTTGGAAAGTGAAAAAATAAAAAAAATATCACAGGCAAATAAGTTTTTTATAAAAAATAAAACAATTAAAAATGTTGAAATAACTAATTTTAAGCTTTTTGAAAATATAAATGTAGAATTATCTGAAAACATTAATGTTGTAATAGGCAAAAACGGATACGGAAAAACCAGTTTTTTGCAAGCAATTGCAATTGGACTTGCACCAATTGATTATGATGAATATGAAATAAGTAGCAGAATTATTTATAAAAAATTTATCAATAAAAAAGTTTTACAGAAAGTTGCAATCTATGATAAATTTGCTTCAGTTACTTTAAATTGGAGCAATTTTACTCAGGCATATAAAATTTATCC
This sequence comes from Bacteroidales bacterium, assembly GCA_029938185.1. Classification (GTDB taxonomy): domain Bacteria; phylum Bacteroidota; class Bacteroidia; order Bacteroidales; family JAOZVK01; genus JAOZVK01. The sequence continues at coordinate 17,694 of JAOZVK010000004.1, forward strand.
TAAAACTATAACTCTAAACCAAGGTTCAAACAGTTTACTTTCTAATTATCTGATTTTGGCTTATGGTGCAAATCTTTTTAGTAATGAGAAGAAAAATCATGAAAATATTATCAGTAGTATTGTAAACGAAAACGGGAAAAATTATAGTATATATTCAATATTAGAAAATTACACAGAACATTTCTATAATCCTTTAACAATTCTGCAAATTTTAACTGATGTATCAATTAGTCGCTATCCTGATAATAAAAAAGAAATTAGTCAAAAGGTTGATTTAATATTAAATACATTAAATATATTTTTAAATATACAAGAACCAGAAGCATATAATATAGAATTAAACAAATCAGACAATAATGTTTATATAAAAGGAAAATATTATTTTACGAATAGAAAGGGGAAGTGGGAGCTTTGGGAATTAAGTGAAGGATACAGGAAAAATATATTGTTAATAACGGATATTTTGCTAAGAATATTAGCAGCAAGAAAAAGTCTATTACCTGATGAACCTTTAGATAAAGAATTCTTTGCAAAAGTAAAAGGAACTATCTTAATAGATGAGTTTGATAAGCACCTACATTCAACTTGGCAACGAAAATTAATCTTTCAGCTAAATGAAGTATTTAGGAATTTACAATTTATATTAACAACACACAATATATTTTCCTTACAATCGGCTGAAGGTGGAAATGCCTTAATAATAGACACTTCAAATAATAAAATTACGATAAATTCTAAAAAGATTACAAAAGGATTAAGCATAAGAAGTATTTATAGTATTTTTTTTGATGGTAAAAATAATTTTTTCAGCTACGAAACAGAAGAATTATTTGATGAGTTTTATAAATTAATTGTTAAAGTAAAAAGAAAAGAGGCAACAGAAAATGAAATATCTGAATTTAAGGAAATTATAACTCAATTACTTGATAAAGACGATGAAGTGCAAGTAATTATATCAAGAGAATTAAGGCAAATGGAAAGACAAACCGGAAAAATGTTTCAATTATGAACAGAATAAGTAGAGTTTGTCCAAAAAGCTTTCCTGTTGATAAAATAGGTCGTATTTCAGAATATACACCTCACATTGAACACTATAAACCAAATAAAAAATATCCAAATCTTAAAACAGTTTGGTATAACTTGTTTGCTTCATGTCCTAAGTGTAATGAATATAAGGGATATAAATTCCCTGATATAAAACCATTAAAACCTGATAAAGAAGAATATAATTTTGATTATTGGTTTGAGATAAATTGGACAAATTATAAAATAAAACCAAACCCACTTAGGAACGAAGATGAACAAAAAAGGGCAAAAACAACAATAGATTGGTTGGGGTTGAACAAAGGTAGCAGACCAAATTCAAGGGCAAGAGAAGCTGAAATATTTGAAAAATCTTATAATCCAAATATTGAAGATTGGTCGTATAGCTTTGTTTTAGAAAGATTATAAAAAAATTAACATGTTTCATAAACGCAAATAAAACTCAAAATAGGTAAAAGACCTTACTAAAATTAAAACATATGAAAAAAATATTTTATTTTACTATAATTTTTCTGATATTATATCCTAATTTAGGAAAGTCTCAATTATCATTTACATTTTCGAGTGATAAACCTTGTGCAAGAACTGATTATACTTTTACTCCAACTGGATACAATCTGCCAGACTCAATAGTTTGGGTTTGGAATGATGGAACCAAAAGCACTTTAGTAGACAAAGCACCTTTTGTTGCTATACATAAATTTACTATTGCAGCCATTAATACTGTGATAGCAAGGGAGTATAAAGGAGGTGTTATGGTTGGTAATGCCCAAAATGATATAGTTATATATGACAAACCCAATTTATCAATGGAATATTTTGCATCAAGTACTGTTTGTGCTCCTACCGATACTATAGAAATAGAAGTGGATTCAATAAATGTTGAATCAAAAGATTTGAGCTTGACAATAGACTGGGGCGACGGTAGCGATAATGAAACATATAAATATAGTGATTTGGGAAATAGAATTGAGCATATTTACAAAAAAACTTCTTGTGGTAATAATGTTACAATAGGAAGTCAAAAAATTGATAACAAATTTATTATTATGATAAGTTCAAAAAATATTTGTGTTGATATTTTACCCGAAATTATATTTAGAACAGTTGATATAAAATCAAGACCAACTTCAGGTTTTAAGTTTGCCGATACCACAGTATTATATGATGGAGCAAGTTCAGCTTTTCAAAAATGTGAATCAGGAGATGTAAAATTGATAAATGAATCTGCAAATACAGAAGATAATTGTCTGAATGTTAATAATGTAGTATGGAAAATATATGATGCTGATAATAAACTTGTGGACGAATGCTCATTTTGTGATAAAGAGTTTGAAACTCAATTTGATAAACAAGAATTGTACAAAGTAGTGCTATCACAAGAAAATGAATGTGGCGAAGGAATAATAACAAAAAATGTAAATGTAAGAGAGTTACCACATGTCTGGTTTCAAATTGCTGAAAAAGTTCATTGTTATCCAGCTAAATTAACATTTGTAAACACATCGGGAGCAGACCTTGAAAAGTTCTATTGGGATTTTATTGGTGATAGTTCTAATGTTACAGTTGATTCACTGTTTGAATCCCAAGAGCATATATATACAAATAAGGGAGAATATAATATAAAATTATATGGATTGGATAAGTTTTGTCGAAATGAGCATGATACAATAGTTAATTTTGAAAATCTGTGTGAGGATTTGTATGTTCCAAACGCTTTTATTCCTGATAGTCCCAATGATAAATTAAGAATATTCAGACCAAAAGCACAAAATTTAAAAGAATATAAAATTGAGATATATAACATACAAGGTAAGCATCTTTGGACATCAGAAGAATTAATTGATGGCGTACCAAAGACTGGTTGGGATGGAATACATGATGGAAAAAAATGCCCTCAAGGTACTTATATATGGAAAATTTATGCACTTATTGATCAGAAAGAGTTTGGTACAAGAGTTTGGGAAGGAATAGAATACAAAACTGATAAAAAACGTACTTCTGGAACTTTTTATTTGATAAGGTAGGGTAAATTATTCAATGGTTCAATGGTACAATTATTCAATGGTTCAATGGTACAATGGTTCAATGATACAATGGTTCAATGATAGGCTACCCGTCAGAAGTTGGATAGTCTTGTTTTTCAAGTAGTTTTAATCATAGAATTAAAGTAAAGATTAGCAAAACTTTGCGGTCAAAAATCGGCTAACTTAAAACTGGTAGCCCAATGATACAATAATATACTGAATAATGTATAAAAATTAAAATATGAAATCGAATATAAATATCTATATATTAACAATTTTAATAATCTTTTTCACTGTAAGTTCCTGTAAAAAAGAAGAGGAAAGTGAGAGATTGCATGATAAATGGACTGAAAAATTAGCTGATATTAATATTTCAAGAGCAAATGCATCAAGTTTTGTTATAGGTGGTTACTCTTATATAGTTTCGGGCTGGGGCGAAGATTATAAAAAAGACCTGTTGCAATATAATCCTGAAAAAGATACTATCGAACAAAAAGCTAATTTTCAGGGATACACAAGAGAAGATGCAGCAAGTTGTGTTGTTGGATTAAATGCATATATAATATCAGGGTCATATTATATACCTGAAACCAATATTGATACTTTACTAAGTGATGTATGGATGTATGATTCAGATAAAAATGTATGGACTCAATTAGATAATTTTCCTGGAATTGCTCGTAAAGGTGCTGTAGCATTCGAATTGAACAATAAAATATATTTTGGCTTAGGACAAAATGTTGATAGTGTACTAAATGATTTTTGGATTTTTGACCCTATAAGTAAGTCTTGGCTAAGACAAACATATTTCAGCGGAGATGCAAGGAGCGATGCTATTGCATTTACTATTAATGGTAAAGCATATATAGGAACTGGTGTAGGAAAAAATAATGAAACTCTTGATGATTTTTGGGAATATGACCCAGAAGCAAATACTTGGGTAGAAAAAACAAATTTTGCAGGAGGTTCTCGAAAAGGGGCTGTCTGTTTTGTGCTTGATTCAAAAGGGTTTGTAGGAACTGGTTACCACAAAGGCGAATTATACAGAGATTTATGGGTATATGACCCAATAACCAATAAATGGACTCAAAAAGAAGATTTTGGAGGAAGTAAAATAATGAATGCTTTTTCTTTTGTAATCAATGGTAAGGGATACGTAGGAGGCGGGTATTTAAACTATAATATTTGGGAATATACTCCTTAGTGATTTTGAAAATAAGGCTCTTAGAAACGTTTACCTTGCTTGCACATAAGTATTTTAAATAAAATAATTTAATACACAATGAAAAAAGAATTGCCAGTAGGTTTAATTAAAATTATTAATAATATTACTGAAAAATATAAAAATGAAATTGAAATTATTGATAATGAAAAATCAATAATTCATTACAGTATAAAAAAACAAAACAATTCTGGTAATTACTTTTTTATTATTACTAATTTTTCAGATTATTATGTAAATATCTACTATAAACCTGAAAGTGAAAACTCTACGAGTAGTACCAACGTAGATATTGGTATAGGGGAATTAGAGTCTTTTTTTGAAAATTGGATTAATCTAGTAAAAGAATATAACTCAGTTGAATTGATCAAATCCTATAGTAATAATGAATCAATAAATAATAGCTTCACTAATAACAAACTAATCAATATCAGCATTGAAAATATTAAGTTATTTAATAATTTTAAGATTGATTTATCTGAAAATGTAAATATAATTCTTGGTAATAATGCTTTTGGTAAAACTACTATATTACAAGCTATTGCATTATCAAATATTCCAGACAATGGTTATGAAGAGAAGTTTATTAATTATGATGAATTACCTAAATACAAAACAATTGAATCAAAAATTATTTTACAACGAAAAAATGAAATGCCTGTAATTGTTAATATTAATAAAAATAAAAAATATACATCTGAAATACAAAGAGAACCTATTTTTTTAGCCTATGGAGTTAATATTTTTACAGTTTATGAAAATATAAATTATGATATTATTATAAAAGAAATTGTAAATGGAGATTCAGATAAATGGTATTATACACGTTCTGTTTTTGAGGATTTTACCGATAGATTTTATGACCCTTTAGTTATTTTACAGAAAATTGAAGATAATATTTTTAAAAAACCTGATTTAACAGAAAATATTAAATCCATTATTCTAATAACTCTAAACAAATTATTACCAAAAGATTTTCAAATAATAAAAGCTGAAACTGGAACATACTATTTTACTGATTCCGAAAAAAATTTATTACGTACATCTCAATTGAGCGAGGGCTATAAAAATAATATTATTTTACTTACCGATATTGTTATCAGAATAATATCCTTGCGAAAAGATATACCCAATTACAATGAAAAAAATGATTTAAACAAAGATTCAGAAAACAATTTATTCAAAAAAGCAAAAGGAATAATTGCTATTGATGAATTTGACAGACATCTGCATCCAACATGGCAAAAAGAATATTTATCCAATTTATTAGAAACTTTTCCTAATATCCAATTTGTAGTGACAACTCATAATCCTGTTTCGATATTTGACAGGGATGGAAAAGATATTAACGAACTGGTATTAAATGAAAAAAAAGAAATTGTAGTAAAAAAATATGATGAAGGAACAAAGAATATTGATGCAGGAACTATTTTACTGACATATTTTGGACTTGATTCTGTGATAAGTCCATCATTACAAAAAGATTTAGATGAATATTTTGCTTTAAAAATAGAAAATAATAAAGGTATACGGTTTGGCGAACTCGAAAAAAGATTAGATTCAACATTTCTTGGAATAATTATACATGATTACAGATATTTAGCTTATCTAAAGTTTATCAGAAAATATGGCAAAAATTTTCAAAAAAGAATAAGAAATTTTGAGTACAGTGAAACTGAATTAAAAGCACTCGAAGAAGAATTAAAAGATTATTTATAGAATGAAAGATTTACGATTTATTTTCAATACAAAACTTAGAGATAATATTTCTGAAGAACTTAAATCTTTTGTAACAGAGTATATTAAGGATGGTGTATCTTTTACAGAAAAATTTAAGAATGAAACTTATTTTCCTCCAAAAGATAAAGAAAATGAAAAGTACTTTAAAATAAAATGGCGAAATTTAAAAGAAATTTATGTTAATATTGTGGAAAATAAATGTCCAATATGTAATAATTCAATTAATACTTTAAATAAAGGAAGCGAATTAGACCATTACAGACCAAAATCAAAATATCCGTCCGAAGCATATAATTATAAAAATTATATTATTTTATGTACAGTATGTAATGGCTCATCATGTAAGCATACTAAATTTCCCTTATGGAAAAATTCAGAAAAAAGCCCATTACTATTTAATCCAACTACTGATAATCCTTTAGAACTATTTGAAATAGAATTTTTAATAAATAAATATGGGCAAAATATTTTGAAAGTTAAAGAAAATAAAAGTAAAAAAAGTGAATACATGTCTGCAAAGGCAAAAGAAACACTAAAAGTGTATAAATTAAATGATATATCAAGAAATGATTTAATGAGAACACTATCAAACACTTTAATAGAATTTGCGACTGCAAAATATAGATTAAATGCTTTAAATAAAGCTGATAAAACAAATATTAAAAACTATAATAGAATACAGAATATTTATAAAGCAAAATGTAAAAAACAATATATTCAAGTAAAAGAAATGGGTTTTTCAAACTTTATTGAAAATTCGCAATTCAAAATTCAAGAAGAAAAATTAAAATATGATGAATATAAAAGTACTATTTAGAACAGTTTTAATTGGTATTATTTTTTTCGGTATCACGTATTCTGGAAAATCACAAGACCCAATTTATTCAAATACATTTGTCAATAATATTAATACTAATCCGGCATATGCGGGAAGTAAAGAAATGTTGCGTGTATCATTTAACAATCAACTAATCTGGTTAACAGCTATTCATAAGCATACTGTAAATAGTTTTTCGGCTGATTTTGCATACGAGAAATTTGGCTTCGGATTAGGTGGAACATATAATTCTGCTGGTTCAGTATTTAAGTATACTGATATTGACGCTGCAGTATCTTATCGTTTTGGAGATTTAAGAAAAATTATTTTTCGTCCTGGAATAAAATTTTCATATCTAAACAAGAGTATTGATAGAGGAAAGCTTGTTTTTTATGACCAACTTAGCGTATACGATGGTGTATTTACTGCTAATTCAGCAGCACCTCAAGACTTTGCAAATGCTAATTTGTTTGATGTAAGTGCTGGCTTTGTTATGCAAATGCCTCTAAATATTAGAAGGACAGCTCCAGCATGGCTAAATATCGGGTTTTCTGTAAATCATATTCCTAAACATGATTTATCAGCAGTTGGTATAACTGAAAATATTTATCCAAGAAAATATATTTTAAACGCAGGTGTTTTTATTCCTTTGTTTAAAAAAGATAAAATTACAAAATTTAGAACAGCCAGAAAACTAAAATTGTATCCAAATTTTAAATATCAAAAACATGGAAATTTTGCAAGTTTAGATAATGGTGTCATTTTATATCGTTCTCCTTTTTTGCTTGGAGTTGCTTATAGGTCTTTTCCAAATATTGATATTTCAAACAAAAGACAATTACTGGGAACTATAGGTTTTGAAAAAATACTGGGTACATACCTGAATCTGCAAGTATTATATAGCATAGACTGGGCGGTTACAATGGCTAATAAAAAGGAATATACACCTAATTTTGTTACACATGAATTTTCAATTATTATTCTTTTTGCAAATAAGCGAAAGACAGATTGTTCTTCTTTACTGAAATTCAATAAAAAAAGATGGTATAAAAATGAAATGCAAAGGAGACATAAAGATGAATGTCCACCAGGGAAAACTCCTCGTAGAACTGCTCAAGATGCATTTCCAGTATTCTATCCTTTTGAATTGCCACAGCCGTATATTGATTTTGAGCACTAAGTGCTTGCTTTCGCTTGATGTAAGGTCTTCGACCTACTTTAATTTAGTTTATGTATTTTTATAAATTACTATCATGTAGCCAATTGTACAAAAACAAATAAACTATTTATAAATATTGTATTGATAATAAGATATTAAATTTGAAATACTAATAATCTAAGATATTATGAATAAGTCTTTTAAAAAAAGAGAAGAAATAATTCCAATAATAAATGAAAAATGTCAAAAAATCTTGCTACTTGGCACAACAGGAGCTGGAAAAACTACATTATTAAGACATCTAATTGGTGTTGAAAATTTTCCTGCCACATCTACATCAAGAACAACAATTCATGATATTGAAATACTATCAAAAAAGAATAATGGTTTTTATGAAGCTGTTGTTACATTTATGTCCGAAAAAGAAACTAAAAATTATATAGAAGAGTGTGTAAGTGATGCTATCGCTCAATATATAAAAACTGAAGACGAAGATAAAATGATGAAACATTTTTTATTTCATCAAAATATGAAATTTAGACTTGGCTATATATTAGGTAAATTGCATGAAATTGAAAAACAAGAGGACAAAATAGATGATTTAGGATTTGATTTTGAAGAAGATGAAGAAAACACAAACGAAAAAAAAGAAGAAAAAACAAGTTTTGTCAAATCAGAAAAAATTCAAAACAGATTAAAAAGTATTAAAAACAAATTAATAGAACTTTCTGAGGAAATAAAGAATAAAATTGCGGAAGGTTTAAGTATAGATATAAAAATAATATTAGAAGATAATACAAAAGACTATTTCGAACAACATGAAAAAGCAATAAATAAAAGTGAAAATTTTGAAAATTTCACCAACGAAATTTTATCCGAAATAAAGAATACTTTTGAATACATATGCAAAGGAGATACACATGAAACAAATAACTGGTTTGATTACTGGACATTTAAAACTTCAGATAGAGAACTATTTTTTAAAACAATAAATTTATTTTCAAGTAATAATGCTAATGACTTTGGTAAATTATTAACGCCATTAGTAAGTGGTATAAGAGTTTTTGGTAATTTTTTGCCAAATTATCATAGACCAGATGAGTTTTATGATTTTGTATTTATAGACGGGGAAGGTCTTGGACATAATATAGAAACAGCTTCAAATTTATCTGAAAACATAACAAGTAAATTCAGCTTTATTGACAAAATATTACTTATTGATAATGCAGAACAACCAATGCGAGCTGCGTCAATAACAGTTTTAAAAAATGCAACTGTTTATGGAATTCAAAAAAAGTTATTACTTGCATTTACTCATTTCGACCAAGTTAAAGGCGATAACTTTGCTACTGAACAAGATAAAAAAGACCACATTGATTTTACAATCAATAATGTTTTAAATGAAATACTAAAAGAAAATCATGGCAATCAATATCAAAAGTCACTCGAAGAAACAATAAACAATAATAAATTTTATCTATCAAATATTCAAAAGAAAAAACTAAAAAAAATATCAGGTTTAGAGTTGCGAAAATTAGTTAAGGAATTAGCCTACAAAAATCTGGATATTAAAAAAATTGAAAATCCACAAATAACATTTAATTCATATTCACTTGATGATTATCTGGTTGAAAGTGTAAATATTTTTCGTGAAACATGGAATGATTTTTTGGGTTTTTCGTATCAAGCTAAATATAAAAAAGTGCATTCGGCTACATTGAAAGAGTTTACAAAACGAATAACTTGGGGACAAAAAGAATATTCAAACTTACATCCTATTCAGGATTTAACATTTAATTTGAATAAATCAATTGGAATGTTTTTAGATAGTGCAATTTTACATCATGAAATATTCAAAGAAGAAGAAATAATCAATACTTTCGATGAAATAAAAAAATCATTAGGAGAAATCTTGCCTGATGAAATCTCAAAAATAGTAATTGAAAATGAAGAAGATATGTGGGAAGATGCCTATTATTTTACAGGAACAGGTTCGTCAAGAAAACGAGCTTTTACTATTCAAAAAATATATGATAAAACAACTTTTGAATATAAAAAAAATATTAGAGAGCAAAAAAACAGTAAATTCTTATTACTAATACGAACCATTGTTGAACAAACTATTGAAAAAAATAATTGTAATTTAACTGAAAGATAAAAAATATGATTTTATATTTAAAAAATTACAAAGGATTTGAAGAAGCTTTAATTCCAATTCAAGATATTAATTTCTTTGTTGGAGATAATAGCACAGGTAAAACAAGTATAATATCACTTCTGAAAATTTTAGATGATTATGAATTTTGGAACTCATCATCGTTCAAAGATATTGATAATTTTGGAAAAGAAATTGATACAGGTTATTTTTCTAATATTTTAAATAAAAATTCAAAAGAAAAAACATTTAGTATCGGGATATGTTGTAATCAGGAAAATGCCAAATATTTTGATGCTATAAATATAGTATTTTCAGAACAAGATGATTTACCTGTAATTTCGGAATTAAAGTATTTAAAAGCAGGTAAAAATATTTATGTAAAAATACACAACAATGAATTTGAATATTCTGTAAATAACACTGAACAAAAACCTTCCGAAAATATTGATTTTTTTAAAAATTGGCTTAACAAAAAAATAAATGCTAAAATAAAAGTAATAAAAACAAAAAAACGAATTTACTCAATAACAAAAATAATAAACTTTGTAGATAAAGATATTTTTAATTATCAGAAAAAAATACGAATAGAAAATGTTTTTTTCAGATTAATAAACGAACCACCCGTTAGAAGCAATATTGACATAAAATATATAAAAGATGAATTAGAAAAATTGAGATTAATTTTAAAACAAAAAGAAAGAAAAAATATTTTAATATCTTTTGGCAAAAATGCTTGTATGTTTGATAATATTTCAATTACTTATGTTTCGGAAAACAAACACCCAGTTCAAATTGTTTTCAAAGGAATAGGCTTGTCAATCAACAGTGTAGGTTTTGGAGTTTCACAAATTTTATTATCATTAGTGAACATTTTGAGTTTCGAAAATACACATTACACTTTACAGCAACCCGAAGTTCATTTACACCCAAAAGCACATTCCGAATTTGGCGAATTTATCTTTAATTCTGCAAGCAAAAGTAATAATAAATTTGTAATTGAAACACACAGCGATTTTTTAATTGACAGATTTAGATATTGTTTACATAAAAAATTTATAAATGAAACCAAAGTAGATTTTAATTCTCAAATTGTATTTTTTGAAAAACTGGAAAACGGAGATAATACAGTTAAGATAATTGATATTTTAGAAAGCGGAAAATATAAAAGTAGTAAAGAATTAAGAAGATTTAGAAAATTTTTTATTAATGAAGTAGCTAATAACTGGGAAATATGAAACTAATTATAATTGATACTAATGTTTATAATTTAGTATTTGGAGACAAAAAAGATGAACATCTTGAATATAAAATTGTTTATGATAAAGTCATGAATAACAATGATATAGAAGTAATTGTTGGCGGAACTAAATATAAAAAAGAAATTAGTGGTGTTTCAAAAGAACCATATAATATCAAAATAATTGAGCAAAATTATAAGCAAAAACTTTATCCGTTAAAAGTAGCAGAAGCATTAAAAGAATATGAAGACGAGAAAGTAGATAAGATGCAAATAGAAGTCATTGATAAATTTTGCAATTATTATCCTAAAGGAAAAACTGAAAGTTTAAAAGTTGATGATGGTGAAATTGACAGAAATCTAAAAATAATAAATAAAATTAAGAATAATCAATACACAAAACAACAATTAAAAACATTACTAATAAATGAATTAGAAATAAAACCAGATTTCGATGACCCACATATAATTGCATTGCTAAATGTTTCAAAAAGTAAAAATGTTTTAACCGAAGACAAGCGAGCAATGCCTTTTATTAAACAAAAATTGTTTTATAATGATAATCAAATTCCACGAATTCATACAAAACAATCAATAAAGACAAATGGGCTACTCATGTAAAGTTGGACAGTATTGTTTATCATGTATTTCGTAACAGGATAAAAATCAATCCTGTAAATCTTGTCCAAAAATAAAATAGTATCCAATACTAAACGTGTAGCAGAATAATGGATTTTAATATGAAAAACACCAAAAATTTGGCTACCCACGTAAAGTTGAACAGTGTTGTTTATCAGTTTTTTCGTAACAAGATAAAAACCAATCATGTAAATCTTGTAAATCCTGTCAAAAAATAAAATAATGTCCAATACTAAACGTGTATCCAAAAAATTGCTCAAAATATTTAAGAATAATAAGAAAAATTTGAATTTTAGTAATATAAATCATAATGAAAAAAAATAATTTATTAATAATCTTTTCACTTATCTTAGGTCTTTCATTTATAACAAAAATAAAAGCTCAAAATGTAAAATGGGCAACAAAAGTTGATACTGTAACATCGGAATATAGCAATGACCGATATGCAGCAAATGAAGTACTTGGAAGACCAAATGTTGATAAACAGGGACGAAAAAGTATATATGCATGGTCGGTTGAGGCAAATAGTATGAATTTTGAAACTGTTGAAACTGCATTTATAGAAGTGAGTTTTGACAAGATTAGTCAAACTCAACAACTTGCAGTGTTTGAAAGTTTTAATCCGGGAGCCGTTTCGCAGATATATGTATCCGAAAAAATAAAAGGCAATGACTGGAAAAGAGTTTATGCTGATACTGCTGTTATTGAAAGAACCGGACTTTTGAATTTTCAGAAAAGGGATACACTATTGTATATTGCTGGAAAGAAAAAGAGAAGTCTTAATATTTTCAAAAAAGATACTAAATTTAATAAGAAATCTCATCATAATATAATAAATGTTTTTTTTAAAACGCGTGAAGTTGCAAGAGTAAGAATAGTATTAAACTTACTTGCTATTGATGGCTGGAATCAAATTGATGCTATCGGAATAACAAACAGCAAAGATTCAATAAAATATCCAATGCCTTTACTTGCTGACAAAAGTTTAATAGTTGCCGACAAAGCAATAAATATGGGGGCTGCAATTAATACAGCATTGAGTGAGGCTGCACCAATAATGTCTCCAAACGAAAAAAGAATTTATTTTACAAAAAAAGAATTTGATGAAAAAAATTCAATATCAACGCAAAATATATGGTTTTCGGATTTGGAAAGCAAAAAAGAATATCCGTGTAATGAAGATAGAAGTCATGCATCTAAAAAAGTAAATATTTGGCAAAGTGCCGAACCTGTATATCTATCTATAAATAGTATTGTACCCAATACAATAGTTGGTTTTTCGGGAGATGGACAATATATGTATCTGAGTAGTAAATACGAAGGTATTGATTATGATTGTAATTGCGATTCTGTTTTTTTACAAGAAACTTCAGGTTTGTCAGTTAGTAAACTTGATACTGTTTTTTGGAAAAAGGCTTCAAAAAAAGTATTGAAAGATTTGGATACAGTATCAAAAAAATCAAACAAAAATTTTATTACAGATAAAGATAAAAGGCTTTTGATATCAACACAGTATAACGATTATACAAAAAAAACAAATATTTTCTTTCGCTCTTATGATGAACGAAAAGAAAAATGGTCAGATGCATATTATGCTGGAGGTTTTGAAGATTCGCCATATTCGTTTAATACTCAAATAGGAGACTCGCTTATAAGATATTGGTTAAATATTGATAGTATTAATATTGACAGCATTAGGGTAGGGGACTTGTCGTGGTCGAAACCCAAAAATGTTAAAATAAAAGGACTAAGTGACACAAGTAATTATGTCAATTATTATATTACACCCGACCAAATGAAAATGGTACTGACTCAAGAAAATAAAACATCAATGGGAGACCGTGATTTATATGTTAGTTTTTATGACACCATAAATAAGATTTGGTCTGAACCAAAAAATTTAGGAACTACCGTAAATACTGTTTCCGACGAGTCGTCTCCTTTTATTGATGGTGATGGCGAAAGCCTGTATTTTTCGAGTGCAGGACATGGTGGTTTTGGAGAATTTGACATCTATGTATGTCGCCGACTTGATGATACATGGACAAATTGGACAAAGCCATTGAATTTGGGAAAATCAATAAATACTGCTGGCTCTGATTATAATTTCAAAATATCGCAAAAATCCCGAAATGCATATTTTACTTCCGATGACAAATCTATTGGTTGTTCTGATGTGTCTGATATATATTCAATTAAAATGGGAAAAGCAATTACAATACATATTAAAGGAGTTACACGAAATGTAAATAGCCGAAAAAGAAGAGGACTTTACAGACCAATAGGTAATGTAAATATTGTACTTGAAGCTATGAAAAATAATCTACCAGAGGGTTTTAGGAAAATAAAATTTAAAAGTAGTAAAATAACAGGCGAATATGATATAGAAATAACAAAAATGGTAGAAGCAAACAAAATGACAAAGTTCGCTTTTGTTGCTACCAAAAAAAATTGTTATCAAACAAACAAAATCAAAAATAAAATAAATTTTGAAATATTAAATCTAAAAAATCCTGACTGGGTAGTTAATATTCATCAAGATTTATATTTGAATGCTCCAAAAGGAGGTGGTTATGTTCCTGTTGAGACAAACGACAAAGAAACTGATGATGTAGACCCTAAAGACCCCGTTGTTGTTGTTAATAAGCCTGAAACTCGTGTTGATACAGTGTATATAGGCGGAAAAACAGTTATAACAAAAGAAGTTCCTGTAGTAATTCATGATACTATAACAGTTTACGTTAATGACTTTCTGATAGAAGCTGAAGGTTGTCCCATAATACATAGTGGTGGAGTTTTGTATGGAATAAGAAGATCAAGAACAGATGAGCCTTCAAGTATGCAAAAAATTGAACAATCATATCAAAAATATTTTGGATATAACAAAACTGATATTGGTGTTAATGAGTCAGAATTTAAGAAACTTAGCAAGGATTTTTTGGCAAGACTTAAAAACCCAGAATCAGAAATTACAGTATATATAATTTCGAGTGCATCGCAAGTTCCCACAACTGAATATTGTTCAAATTTTGAACTTGCTCGTAAACGTGCCGAAAAACCAATGGAACGAATAAAAACTCTAATGAAAAAGAACGGAATATCAGAAAAAAGAGTCCTTTTTGAAAATAGATATGTAGTAGAAGGAGATGAATATAATAATGATTCAAAAAATATAGATAAATATAGAAAGTATCAATATGTTAAAATTTGGTTGTATGATTGTGAAGATTAATATTATGCTGAAGTGAAATTTGTTTTGTTTTTTTGCTAAAACTTTGCAGGTTTTGGCAATATAAAAGGCTATATACTTAGAACGCTTGCTAATTTACTTTGACAAAGTTTTAAACTTTGTCAAAGTTGGACTTACGTAATTTAAAATGTAAATTTATAACCGTTTGCAGTATATTTAGATATTTTTTTCAATTTTTATTCTTATTCTTATATTTGCGTAAAATTTTATATATAATTAAAATCAATATTATCAAACATTAGGTTTCAAAATATTCATTTTTGAAGAAATTAAAAAATGCAACAGATAAATACGATGGAAAAGAAAATTTCAGAGCTTGCAGATATTCAAAAAGTATTTGAAAAAATTACTGGAGAAAATGATATTAATAAAGCTTTTCAAGAATTGATAAAAGATTATTTTAAAGCAAAAATATTCCAGTTAAAAATTCAAATTAC
This sequence comes from Bacteroidales bacterium, assembly GCA_029938185.1. Taxonomy (GTDB): domain Bacteria; phylum Bacteroidota; class Bacteroidia; order Bacteroidales; family JAOZVK01; genus JAOZVK01. The sequence continues at coordinate 33,424 of JAOZVK010000004.1, forward strand.
TCAACTTGAAACAAAATGGAGGCTTACATATGAAGAGTTTGAAAAGGAATCAGCAAGCTGGGAAAACGGTATGACTTATGAAATTGAACAAGAGTATTATCATTGGGGAGAATTATTGACAGAACTTGAGCATTTTATAAAACTAAGTCTTCGACCTATTTAGTGTGGCTTACGCATTTTTGTAAGACTAAAGTCATATAATAAATTGTACGAAAACAAATGTAGAAAAACTTTTGTAAGACTACTTACTAATTTAAAAAAAATATAAAATAGCAATAGCTAGTGTATTAAGACATAAATTGATTAAGTTTATAAATGTAATAATTTGACAGGATTTACATGATTAACAGGATATTTTAAACATGTAAATCCTGTTAATCTTGTCTAAGTAATACTAAAGAAACTTACGTTTTGATTCACTAGTGACCATGTCGGTTTTAGCAAAAAAAAGTAATAATAGATTTTCTGAAAAATAAATCTTATGAAGTAAAGTATACCTGTTGTTGATATAAGAAAATATTATAAATTATTTTAATATCTTCAATATTAAGTGTTACCCACAACTAAAATTAGAGATAAGATAAATAAAATAGAATGACTTACGATTTAGACATAAGAGAAGAAGAATTAAAAAACAAAGTTGCAAAGGATTATTTTTGGATTTATGATAATACAAAAATAATTGGCGATGTTGATTTTTGTGTTGCCATGCACAAAAGCAAAAAAGAACTTTTTGAACAAGAAAGTTTACTTTGGGCAGAAGCAAAAAAAGGAATTTCCGACATTTATAAATCGTTTGTTCAATTAATACTAACAATCGGGAAAGCACGCACTTTTGATAAATATTTACCGCCTGCGATGTTAGGTTCGTTTGATGCTGAAAAAATAGCCTTTATCCCTTACAATTATATTCATGATATTTTTTACTTAAACGATTTTAATTGGAACGTAACACCCTCTAATCATGAAATAAAAGAATTTAAGCTCGTTTATGATAAGGTAAAAAATATTTTAGACAAAAATACGCTTCTCTTTTACTATAATAGAGATACAAAAGAACTTAAAAAATTTATTAAGATAAATTTCATTGTTGGTAAGTGGGGAGTAACAAAAACTCAAATTGATAAGAATAATTTTATTGTTATTTACAATAAATGGTTACAAGCAGTTAAACCTTCGATAGCTGTAAATTTGGATATTACAAAAAAAACAGGAATTATTGATGGTGATTTTTATCTCGCAGACTTGTTGTCGCGTGAAAATGAAACATTAAGAAAGAAACTTTTTGTAATACTGAAAAAAAACAAATACGAACTTGACCGCAAAATTGACGAGATGGGAATGTTCAGTTCAAAAACCGCTTCTTTTAATGATAGTCAAAAAGCACATATTGAATTTTGGAATACATACAAAAGACCGCCAAAAGAAGAATATTGGGATTATATCATAAAACGCAGAGATTTACTTGTTCCACAAGATGTGAGAGAACGAAAAGGTAGTTTTTTTACACCTCAAATTTGGGTAGAACTTTCGCAAAAATATTTAACAGATGTTTTAGGTGAAGATTGGCAAGATGAATATTACATTTGGGATTGTGCAGCAGGAACAGGTAATCTATTAAACGGATTAACAAACAAATACAATGTTTGGGCTTCAACACTTGACAAACAAGACGTAGAGGTAATGAAATCACGAATAAAAAACGGTGCTAATCTTTTGGAAGACCATGTTTTTCAATTTGATTTTTTAAATGATGATTTTTCTAAACTTCCTGAACCATTACAAAAAATAATAAACAAGCCCATAGAGCGAAAAAAATTAGTTATCTATATTAATCCACCTTATGCAGAGGCAAGTAATAGAGATACAGTAGTTGGGAAAGGTGAAAATAAATCAAATGTTGCGACTAAAACAAAAATTTACAAAAATTTTAGTAATATTGTTGGAACTGCTACCAGAGAACTTTTTGCACAATTTTTTCTAAGAGTTTATAAAGAATTACCAAATTCAAAATTAGCATCATTTAGTACATTAAAATTTATTAATGGTCAGAACTTTTTCAGATTTAGGACGTATTTTTTAGCTAAATTTGAAAAAGGTTTTGTTGTTCCAGCAAATACTTTTGATAATGTTAATGGTAAGTTCCCGATTGCTTTTTTAATATGGGATTTGCAAAAAAAAGAAAATTTTAATACTATATTTTGTGATGTTTTCACAGATGACACAAAAGAAAAAATAGGCATAAAAAAATTTCATGTTCATAAAAAAAATGGTTTTATCATAAATTGGTTACGCAATTTTTATGATAAAAAAAGTGAGCGAATTGCATATTTAAGAATGCAAGGAACTGATATGCAAAATAATCGTGGAGTATTTCTCACAAATCAACCAACAAAAAATGACTTACTGAAAAAATTAACAACTGATATTACAAAAAACAATATTATAGAAATGTGTATTTACCTATCAGTTCGTCATATTATTACAACTTCATGGCTAAAAGATAGAGATCAATTTCTTTATCCTGATGTTTGTTGGCAAACAGATAAGAAATTTCAAAATGATTGTTTAGCATTTGCTCTATTTAATGGACAAAATAAAATTAGCTCGAACGGTGGTATAAACAACTGGATACCATTTACAGAGAGCGAAGTAAATTCAAGAGAAAAATTTGATAGTAATTTTATGAGCAGATTTATTAACGGAAAGTTGAAAATCAAGCAGGAAGCGGATTTGCTAAATGGAAAAAAAGTAAAAACTACTGAAAAATTAAAATTTTCACCCAAAGCAAAGGAAGTTTTTGATGTTGGTCGTAAGTTATGGAAATATTACCATGCACAACCAAATTGCAATGTAAATGCTTCATTTTACGATATTAGAGCACACTTTCAGGGAAGAAGTGCAAAGGGAAGAATGAACAGCAAAAGTAAAGACGAAATTTATATGAAGTTGATAAAAGAATTACGAGAAAAATCAAAATTTTTGGCTCAAAAAATAGAACCGAAAGTATATGAATATGGATTTTTAAAAGAATAATGAAATAAAAATAATTTAAACAAAAAATGAACCATTTTCAGCTAAAATCAAAGCTTTATATTCATGCTGTCAAAGCGGCTTTTAAAGAACTTCAAAACTTAAAAATAAAGAATGAACAACTATAATTTTATGCTAAAAATCATGTTTTATCGGAAACCATATAATTAAGTAATTAACAATGAACAATGGATAATTAATAATTTTGCTTACGCTTGATAAACAGCATAATAAAAAAAACAAAAGTGTTGTTTTTATATATCGATCTACTTATTTTTTAAATAAACAAATTTTTGACCTGCAATAGGTCAGTTAATTAGTAATAAAATATAAATAAAAGTTAATGAACAAAAAAATAAAAATTGCAATAGCAAGTGACCATGCTGGTTTCAGCAAAAAAAAAATAGTAGTAGACTTTCTGAAAAGTCAATCTTATGAAGTAAAAGATTTTGGTTCTTTTACAAGTAATAGTGTAGATTATCCCGATTTTGCACATTTAATGGCAGATGCTGTTGAGGATAAATACTTTGATATTGGATTTTCGCTTTGTGGAAGTGGAAATGGTATAAATATGACTGTAAATAAGCATCAAAAAATTAGAGCTGCATTATGTTGGAATAGCGAAATAGCCAAGTTGGCACGAAATCATAATGATGCAAATGTGTGTTCAATACCTGCACGCTTTGTTACTGATGATGAGGCTATTGAGATTGTAAAAACTTTTTTATATCAGGAATTTGATGGTGGTAGACATTCCAGAAGAATTAAAAATATACCTGTTATTGATATACGAAAATATTATGATTCATATTAAGGTCTTCGACTGGGGTGTTAATAATCAATAAATTTGTATCATGCTAAT
>JAOZVK010000089.1:0-1342 GCA_029938185.1 Bacteroidales bacterium
ACTTTTAACTTGCGATTGTTTTGGAAAAAGAAAACTGTTTTTGTGAGTTCTGGACCTCTTAAACAGCGTAATATTAGGCAAATAGTCCATGCCTACGGCATTTGAGAGCATATTATTTATATTTACCTCCGATTACCATCGGGGGCATGCCTATAGGTCTCTAATTGCTCATTCGCAATTAATCTAAAGGCATTTAATCACTTGCTAATAATTTGTTTATGAAGTTCAAAACTTCAGTTTTTTAAGTTATAAACTGTTAGGTGGAAATTGAAACTTGCCGAATTTGGTTTATAATCCTCCTTTCACCAGAGCTACAAACAAAAAATCATCTTGTTTCAATCCTTTTTATAATGGAATTTGGTTTATAATTCAAAAAAATGACCCCTAAAGAAATTGATGCTTTAAGTTTCAATCCTTTTTATAATGGAATTTGGTTTATAATATTATCAGTATTTTCAGACAAAATGAGATACCAGCGTTTCAATCCTTTTTATAATGGAATTTGGTTTATAATAATTTCATTTCATGTTTTTGCATACCAATATCTTTTAGTGTTTCAATCCTTTTTATAATGGAATTTGGTTTATAATACAACAAGAAATTTCAGCTATTATTAAATCTGCTTAGTTTCAATCCTTTTTATAATGGAATTTGGTTTATAATTGTTATTTTGTAAAATACCTGTGTTTGTTTCAATAAGTTTCAATCCTTTTTATAATGGAATTTGGTTTATAATATATTCATCCATTGCAATTTTCTGAACGTGCAGAGTATAGTTTCAATCCTTTTTATAATGGAATTTGGTTTATAATATGACAGTATTTCGGGGTTACTTAATATTGGTGGATGTTTCAATCCTTTTTATAATGGAATTTGGTTTATAATATTTTTTTAAATCTGTGATTGTATTCCATTTTTCAAGTTTCAATCCTTTTTATAATGGAATTTGGTTTATAATAAAAATCTAAATTATTTGTGGCTACAATATCTAAGAAGTTTCAATCCTTTTTATAATGGAATTTGGTTTATAATATAAATGAACGTGGGACATGTAACATGCTAACAAAGGTTTCAATCCTTTTTATAATGGAATTTGGTTTATAATACCTGCAAAACGGACATGATGCCAGCTTGTTTTTTGGTTTCAATCCTTTTTATAATGGAATTTGGTTTATAATTATAAGAGTTTGAGTATGAGAGTAGTAGTGCGTGGCAGTTTCAATCCTTTTTATAATGGAATTTGGTTTATAATTTTCACAAATACTTATCTGAGTTATTCAATTTACAGGTTTCAATCCTTTTTATAATGGAATTTGGTTTATAATTGAATTTGTTGATAATG
>JAOZVK010000089.1:1442-2681 GCA_029938185.1 Bacteroidales bacterium
TAGTTATTATATGTTTCTGTTTCAATCCTTTTTATAATGGAATTTGGTTTATAATAGATTTACATGCTGGTCTTTCTCGTTTTCATCTTTCTCGGTTTCAATCCTTTTTATAATGGAATTTGGTTTATAATCTGAAATTATTCTTTGTTTTATTCCGAATAATTTTTGTTTCAATCCTTTTTATAATGGAATTTGGTTTATAATAGCGGTCTTCGCACGCTGGTCATATAATAGACATTATGCGTTTCAATCCTTTTTATAATGGAATTTGGTTTATAATTTTCAGGTTTTGTAGTTCGTTTTAGTTCAACAAGTGGAGTTTCAATCCTTTTTATAATGGAATTTGGTTTATAATGCAACTGGAGAAGATATATATAATGCAGTATAAAAAGTTTCAATCCTTTTTATAATGGAATTTGGTTTATAATTGTTTTTGTACCATTTTCTGAATAGTAATCAATGTAGTTTCAATCCTTTTTATAATGGAATTTGGTTTATAATTTAACTCATATTCACTTAAAGTCGATGTCCCTTTTTGTTTCAATCCTTTTTATAATGGAATTTGGTTTATAATAAAGCGTAATAATTCCATTTGTATTTATTGTATTTGGTTTCAATCCTTTTTATAATGGAATTTGGTTTATAATAGGAGCTTTGTTTCAAGTTATTCTTAGATGTAGATTTTTGTTTCAATCCTTTTTATAATGGAATTTGGTTTATAATAGGCAGTTAGTGTTTTAACTGACTACCTGCATTTTTGTTTCAATCCTTTTTATAATGGAATTTGGTTTATAATTCAGGTAGGTATATTAACTGTTTAATTTTTTCCATTTTCGTTTCAATCCTTTTTATAATGGAATTTGGTTTATAATATTAAATCTCTTTGCTTTTAAGGTGTTTAAAATCAAGTTTCAATCCTTTTTATAATGGAATTTGGTTTATAATAAATATTGATTTGTCCGCATGGACACATTTTTCTCAGTTTCAATCCTTTTTATAATGGAATTTGGTTTATAATATCAATAAGAACAAACAGCCGACTCAATGAGTTTGAGTTTCAATCCTTTTTATAATGGAATTTGGTTTATAATACCACACAAAGGTAAGCGTAATAACTGACTATACCAAGGTTTCAATCCTTTTTATAATGGAATTTGGTTTATAATAATACTTGCAGAAGTCAGTCTTTTAGCTGACTTTTGGTTTCAATCCTTTTTATAATGGAATTTGGTTTATAAT
>JAOZVK010000089.1:2781-14064 GCA_029938185.1 Bacteroidales bacterium
GTTTCAATCCTTTTTATAATGGAATTTGGTTTATAATCCGTACACTCACACATTTTGTTTATTCTCTGATTATTAAGTTGATTTACATAAACTTGTTTTTTATATTTCAGCACGTCAAAGAATATATTTTTATATGCTTTATCACTATTTTCCGAAAACATAACTATTTATTATTAAACATTTTATAATACTAAATTACAATATTAAATATAAATCTTTAGATGGTAAAATTCTACTTACCATTCGACACAATTTATTTAAACCTGACTATATACAAGCTTATTTTATATATAATCAATTGAAAATCAAATATAGTAATATATTTTGTCATACACAAACAAATAATAATATTGTGTTTACTTAATACAAATATTTCGATAGGTGCAAGATAAACATCTTTTTTTGTATTTTGTTGCTTTTGGATAATAGTTGTTTATTATTATTTGTAACACTCTTTTTATTACAGACTTTACTTGTAATTTATTTTCTTCGTTAATTTCTATTTCTATTAATTTATTTTTACTTCTTGTATATACCAAAAAACCTTTTTCGACTTTCTTATCATAGTTTTGTTCAATCAAAACCGCATAACAATACAATTGAGTTCTATATGTATCATAAACTCTATCTTTATATACTGCAAATTTGAAATCTAAGGGCGACATTGTGCCATTTTTCAATTCCAAAACTTCGTCAATTTCGCCTCGCAAAAACGAATTTGTTATATATTGATTGTTATGTTTATCAACTACACCAATCTTTTTTCGCAAATAATCAATATTTTGTCTTGCTTTTTGTTCATGTATTTCTCTGCCCTTACGTACTTTCATATATTTTTCTTCATATTGCGGTATTGCTACCACATACTCAAAATATGTAAATCTTGGACAATAAAGATACTGAATAATATGTGATGGTGTTATTGTCATTTCCCAAATCAATTAAGTATTAATAAGTAGTCTAACAAAAGTTTTTATTTATTTTGCACAAAGCTTATTTTCTGAACTACACCTAATTACACATCATGCGTAAGCGTCATTAAAAAGGTCGAAGACCTTAAAAAAATAGAGCCTGAATTTTGTCTGTTACCAATTTTTTATCAAAAGCCTGACCAAGTAGTGCACATTGCTGTAACTCCGATTTATTCATCGGAAAAATATAAACCGAATCAGTTTCTGGATTCATAAGCTCTTCTATTTCAAGTTGAAGCGAATCTCGTTCATTGGCATTTAGTGTGCCAAGAAAAACCGAATATTGAACTCTGTACAATCCTGATTGTTTGCAATGTTTAGCAATTTTTGTTCTTGCTTTGTCTTCACTAATATCATAAAGTACCCATACTATCATAATTCAAAAATTTTATCAATATCATCAACACTATTCTTATTTGTTTTATTATTTTCGATAAGCGAATTTGCATACCTGTGAGCATCAGCTTGTATAGTATTGCTACGGGTCTGATTTCTACCTCTGTATCTTATTGTATCAATATCAAAAAAATTATTAAAACTATTTATTAACAATTCTTTACCCGATTTATTCAAACTAATACCATTTGTAATTTTATCGGTATGCGATATATTTACTTTTTTTGCCGAAAATAGTTTAAACACAGTCTCAATAGCATAAATTCTATATGGTTCAATAAAATCAAAAACAAAACTGAGTTGATTATAATCATCTCTGTGCAAATATCCTAAATAAGGGTCAAGTCCGGCAATTATTAGAGCTTTTTCTATTTTGCTGTATAATATTCCAAAAGCATAATTCAAAAAAACATTAAAAGCATCTTTTGCAGGTCGCGAACTTCTTCCATTAAATTTATACTGTTTTGGCAAAACATAACTCAATGTTTCAAAAAACAACCTACCCGATGTTCCCTCCAAACCTCTTATAGTATCGGCAACATCTTTTGTTTGTTTGGCTTCGAGTTGCGATATAGAAACATTAAGAGCTTGCATTTGTTCAATCTTTTTGTTAAGATAATCAGTATGCTGTTTTCTATGTTTCTTTAAATTTTTTATAAAATTAATTTCATTATCAATTTTTGTTGTAATCCATTCTTTTATAGCTTTCAAACCTTTTTCGTTTATACTTGCTTTCAATTGTTCTTTTCGTATAAGACTTGTACTGCCAAGCTTGCTATGCCATACTCTGCCTATTGGACTACCATCGCGTTCAACAAAAAGTATATCTATATTATTAGTAACAGCCAATTTAACAGCAGCCGAACTAAGAGCAGTTCCCTGCCCCAGTACAATTGTTTTTACCTTATTTGCCGAAAAATGATGTTTGTCCCACGTCTTATCTTCTTTCTTAATACGTATTTCAAACATCTGGTCTTTCACATGAACATAAGTTCCGTATGTGTTTATGTATAGTTGCATTTTTTTTTTTTGATACTTGATATTTAATACTTGATAAGGTCTTCGACCTATTTTATAGTTGTTTACGCATTAGTATAAAAACAACTTTATCAGAAATTTATGAATAAGTAAATGTTAAAAAACTTTTGTAACAGTACTTATTTCATAATTGTTCCGAATCCTCTTGACACTGATTTTCCTATTCCTACCAAATCGGGTAACACAGCATTTGTAACAAAGTTGCCGTTGAAAGCGAGCATATTTTTATTTTTAAATTTTGTTGATTTTTCTTGCAATTGTGCAGTTACCATAATTCGTTCTTTTGCTCTGAAACCTATTCCTTTATAGAAACTTAGAATATTATTTTGAAGTTGTTTATTAAGAAAATCTTTCTTTTCTGATTGCGAGCTTATTAATAAATATTTTTTATGATTTTTTTGGTTTAGTCCCATCCATAGATTTTTAAATCTGTATTCGTTTAGTTTTGCAAAATCACCAATTTCTGTAATTTGTCTTTGTATATGTTTTGAATATACCGAATAGTTAATTCCTTTAATATTCAATTTCGTTATCTTAAAAAATAAGTCAGTCAATAGTTTGCCGCCATCTTCAATTCCTACAAGAAACGGTACTTTATCAATCACTTTATACTGTACAAGCGGATATTTATATTTTGAAGTACCGTCTGTATAATGATTGTGTAGCAATTCTGACTGTTCTTTAAATAAGTCACCGAAATAGCCTCGCAATTTATGAGCATCACGAGTTTGCAATTTTATTTCTGGAAATTTTATGATTGTGGTTTGCAGTTGCATGGTTTTTATATTTTAGATTGATTATTTTTTATTGGTTTTTAAATTTTATTTAATAATTTTCCAATAACCCGATTTTTTTGAGCCAACATGTTTTAATATTCCGTTTTGTTTTAATTTTTGGATTTTACGTTCAACTGTTCTTGATGATTTTTTTATTGTTTTAGCAATCTCGCTAACTGTTGTCTCTGGATTTTGTTTGATAATTTTCAAAATTTCTCCCGACACTTCTTCCGACATTTCTCCCGACATTTCTTCCGACATTTCTTCCGACACTTCTTCCGACACTTCTTCCGACATTTCTTCCGACATTTCTTCCGACATTTCTCCCGACATTTCTTTCGACCAATACCCTGATTTTGTTGAACCAATATATTCTAATATTCCCTTTTGTTTTAGTTTTTGGATTTTACGTTCTACTGTTCTTGATGATTTCTTGATTATTCTCGCAATTTCTCTAATTGTTATTTTTGGGTTCTGTTTGATAATTGTTAATATTTCTTCCGACATTTCTTCTGACACTTCTTCCGACATTTCTTCCGACATAGGAGTTTTTGTTATTTGAACTGTTGTTGTAAACATATCATTATCGGAAAACTCAACCTTGCTGTTTTTTGAATAATGAGGCAAATATTTTGTGACGTTTCGAATACCTGAACCGACTTCTTCAACTCTACCCATTTGCAGCATTAATTTGCTGATGGTTGGATTTTTAGAAAACGGAGTAAATGATTCAGGGTCAATAATACCTTTATTCCTTGGTATATTGGGGTTTGAAAAAACGATTTTGTTTTTATAAATTACTATAGTGGCAGGACGACCATCCAAATATTCACGATGTGCGATAATATTAGATACTAACTCACGAAAAATTTTATCTCTTAGACTTATTCGTGTTGTATCTTCCAAATAAAACGGTTCGTCTAAGTGCTTTGCTGTAAAGCTCATCAACATATCATAAGCTTCTATAAGATTTGTACGAATAATAAGCCTGTCATCGTAACGGTCGAGATTAAATTTTCGTACAAGAGCATCAATTTTATAAGCAGGAGCCACATTTTGTATTGTTTCGTCAGTTCCAAACATTAAAATAGAAGCAAGCGTTAATCCCTCATTACCGTATTCTGATTTACGGATAAATCCAGCACGATACAAAAATGTTTCAAATGAAAGTTCTAACCAAGTGTGTTCGGGATAATTTATTGAAATAAGGCGTTTTACTCGTTCAAATAGATCTAATCGTAAATCGTTAATTGAAAATTGAGAATATACACGTTGTTCTGAAAAATAACTAACTTTACGATTCACTATTGCAGCAATTTTTTCAGGTTGTGAAATTCGGTAATCTCCGTCTTCGTTACGGATATATATTTTGCTTGCTGTTTTGTGAACTAATGAACTTTCGGGAACATCAATTACAAGGATTGTCTTGTTATTAATCTGAATTTCATTTGTAAAGAGCATAAATACTGGCTCAATTTTTTCTCTGTTGTTAGAAAGATTTGCCACATCGGTTTTTAGTTTTACAATAGAATTTTTATCAACACCTAAAATTTCGCCAGTATCATTTACACCAAGGTAAATTTTACCGCCTTCGGTATTCAAAAATGCACAAACAGTTTCAAATAAAGATTTCGGCAATGTGTATTTAGCTTCTTTAAATTCTGTTTTTAGACCTTCGCCAGCTGATATTATTTTTTCATGCATAATTTTTATAAAATTATTGTTATATTTTTTAGGCTTATATATCCTTTGTTTTGAGTGAAATCAGTTTGTGAATATTTGTAATTTTGACTTGGGTTATCTAAATAGGAAACATAAAAATTATACTCTTTTTCAGAATCAAAACTAATACTATCATCGTCCCAAGGAATAGGAACATTTATTACGAAATCATAAAATTCTGATTTTATTAAACTAAATTCTTCTTTTCGTTCCCACGGTTTTAAATCTTTTTTTGAATAAATATCAACATATTTTTCCCAAATATTTTTGGCACTTTCATTTAATTGAACAAAAATAGATTCTGATTTTCTATTTTCTATTAATTTAAAATCTATATCTGAAAAATCAAGATTTTTGATTGCCTTAAATAGCTTTGAACTTGTTTGGTCGGATTGTTTTCTTACTTCAAGAAAATACTTTTCAATAAGCATAATATAGTCCTTTTCTTCTACTATTTCAAATCCTTTTAAGACATTTGAAGTTTTTAAAAGTAAATCAGAACCATAAATTAAATTACTAACCTGTCTAAAATCTTCAATGTCATAAATAAATATTTCTGCTATATTAGGTTTTTCCGCATAACGATTTGCTCTACCAGCTGCTTGAATAATTGAATCAAGTGGAGCAATTTGTCTAAAAACTGTATCAACTGAAATATCGACTCCTGCTTCAACCAATTGCGTAGAAATAATAACTTTCTGACTGACAGAGAGCTTTTTTATTTTTTTAATTATTTTTTTACGTTCAAAAGGAGTAATCAATGTAGTTAAAAAATATGTTTCGATATTTTCAGTATCTATTTCATTACAGATATATTCAAAAGTTTCTCTTGCAGCATTTTTTGTATTTACAATAACGAGAATATCTTTACTGGGGTTTTTAACAATATATTCTGACAAATTTAGCTTGAAATCATCAAAACTAATTTTTTGGTTATTAATATATAGTTTTGTACGATTGAAGAAACGAAAATATTTTTTATAATCTGGTACTAATTCTACAATATCTTTATTGGGTGTGAAAATTAAAGGTTGAGTTGCTGAAATCAAAATGAAATAAATATTAAATTTTTCTCCCAAAATCTTAAATGTTTCTCTAATTGTTTCCCAGTGTTCGTATGGTACTGTTTGAATTTCATCAAGCAAAATCACAGAATTTGCAAGATGTGCAAATTTCATCAACTTTGTTTTATCACATGATAATAGTGTTTCAAGCAATTGAACAAAAGTTGTTACAACTATATCAGATTGCCAAGTTTCTATCAAAAATTTACTTTCGTAATAGTCTGCCGTATTTTCATTTGTTTTATAAACAGGCTCGGCTAAATGATGGTGTTTTAACAGAATATCTGTATTATATGTGCTCAAAATATCAGCATAAACTTCAAAATTTTGGTCAATAATTGAGGTGAAAGGGATATTTATAATGATTTTAGAATCTTGGAAATCGGCAAGTTTACGCAATTTATCTGCAAGCATAAATGCAGTAATTGTTTTACCAAGTCCTGTGGGTAAAGTTATTGAATAAATATGCTTTTCTTTTTGAAAAATTTTGTCCAAATGTTTTGATGATTCAAAAAAAGCATCGTTTTTAAGCTTATTAATCTCCGATTTAGGATTATTAAAATTATTACGTTCTCTAAATTCGTTTATTTTTCCAATTACATTTGATTGTTTAAAACTAACCTTATCTTTTAAAATAACATCATTTTTATCTGAATACAATAATGTAGAATAAATTAATTGATGTAAATAAAATAATGAAATTTGAGTATTGTTTTTAAGGTCTTTGTAGTTATCTTGTAGAACATCAAATGAAAAATCATCAAAAATTAAATCATATTCTTTATTTTCGATATAATCAATAAAATCAAACCAATCAACTTTAAAATCAAAATTGGACAATTGTTTGTTAATCAGATTTTTTATTTTTATGGAATCAATACTTTTTACTTGCTCAACTAATAAATCTTGCCATTCATTATCTATTAGTATTTCACTGGATAAATTATTTAATTTACCATGATGTCTTTTAACTGCCGAAAATACAAATACTGATAATAATTGTTTTAAAACTGGGGGAATTTCAATTTTTTCAAAATATTTTTCAGTAATAAAATATACAAATATTGCTGAAATTAATGCATGGCTTTTTCTTTTATCGTGTTCTTTTTCTGGATTATTTATGTATGCCTGAAAAAAACTTGTTGCTTTACCCAAATCGTGAAAAGCTGCTGCCAAATACATTAAATTAGGAATAATTGCTGTAATATCAATGTTTTCATTATTGATATTAAGGGAAAAGTTAAAACTTTTCCCTTCAATTGTTTTTACTGCAATATTTGCAACTTCTGACAAATGTGTAATTAATAATTTATCGGGGTGCGAAATAAGTTCGTTTTTCATAGAAATAATATATTTCCGTATTTTTCAACTTTATAATAATTTTCAACTTTAGCTTTTATATAGTTTCCGTTTTTTTCAATTAATACTTCAGAATATTCCTGAACTTCTCTTTTACTATTCATCTCAATGGGCATATTATTAGCCGAATACATTGCATTATAATCAAAATCAACAGGGTTTTCATCTTTTATTTTCGTTAAGTTTACTGCTGTTATTATTTCAATATATTCATTTTTTGAATTTTGCAATATAATTGCTTCGGTTCTGTCTATAAAATCAATAGTTGCAGTAAATTGAGCTAATCCTAAATAAGGTGAAAAATGATGATTTTTTTCTTTTATTCTTTCACATAATTTATCAAAAATATCTTGATTATTATTCAAAGTAAAAAAAACTCTATATTTTAAATCTTTTAATAATTCAAAATCAATTTGAGTTCGTCCGGCTTTACTTAAATCATAAAAAGATAGTTTTGTATTAATCAAATTCATTGCAACATTCGCTTTTTTTACAGGTTTTTTTATTTGAACAGCAATGTCTGAATTTTGTTTTGAAAAAAATTCTTGTACAGGAATTGCCCCCTCAGGGAAAATTCCAATGTTTGTTTCTCGCTCCATACCAAGTATTGCCCCAAGCATGCCTGCAATTGCAGTACGTGTTGGTATTGAATATGTTAATGGCGAAGTTGTAGTATTATACTTACGAAAATGCCCATATTCGCTTGATATGTCGAAAATGAGAATTTCTTTATAGTTCATCTTTGCATATTTTTGAGATAGAATTTCCATTATATATCATTTGTAATCTTGAATCGACTTTAAAATCAATACTTTCAATTTTATCTTTATTTACTTTTAATTCATCAATAAGTTGAGTAACATCTAATTTGTAATCAGCAACACCACGTATTTGCATTTCGTTCATCTCGCCTGTATCCAATCCTAATCTTTGTCGTAAATTACCAATATAAAAAGGTTCTTTATAATCAATTGTAAGTAGTAATAATGGAGCTTGCCCGAATTTTGAACGAGAAATCAAACTTTTTGTACCATCCCATATTCCTTCTTTCAATAATTTTTTATCATCATTTGTCATTAAGGAATATTTAGCCGATTTTTCGTTAATTATTCCGTTAAAACCGATTACAGCATAAGGTACTTTATATTCAGTTCTGAAAGTTGCTTGTTTTTTTCCCGAAGATGCTGCAAAAGCTCCAGTTCCCTGTTCTTCAACAATTTCAGTTTTATTTAAGGATTTGCCCATTTGAAATTGAACAGGTCCTGTTCGAGTAATTGAAGCTTTATCTAGTGGAATCACACCACCGAATGTTCTAATATCAATACATATATTTAAAATTTTATCAACTTGTTCATCAAAACCTTTAGTTTTTGCTCTTCGCTTACCATCTTTTATAAATGTTTTACCTTTATCTTCATAGTTTGTTTCTCGTACAAAAATGTCTTTATTATCTGTTCCGTTATACCCCTTATATTCAAACCAATAATCACGGATAGTTCTTTTTAAACGCACATCGGTTACTAATATAGTGCTACTTTCATTGTCAAAACGTGGACGATTTTCATTTAAAGGGTCGCCATTCGGATTTGCATTTTCTATATCGTATAGAAAAAGAATCTCACTTCTTTTATCAATTATTTCACTCATTTTTTATTTATATTTTTTATTAGTTACTTCTTTTTTTCTTATTTATTTTTAAATTGTTTGCCAAGCTCTAAACCGGCAACAAAATAAAATGATAATTCATTGTTTGTAAGTTTATTTAACTCATTAGACTTAATAATAAAATATTTATTTACAAGTTCACGCAAATCAGAATAAACATAATGATTTTTTTGATATTTTTGAATTTTATCAAGAGCTTCTATATAGATATTCATTAAAAGTTCCGGATTTAATTTGTATCCTCTTAATTTATTTTCAAATGGTGTGCTTCCGAGACTTGCATTTTGAATATCAAATAAAAACTTGACTAAAATACCAACAGCAAAAATTCCAACTTTTATATCACTGTCAAGAAAATTTGAATTTTCTTTTACAAATTCGTTAAAACCTGCAAGGTTAAAACTACTTTTTCCTTTATTTTCAACATCCATATATTTATAATTTTGGTTATAATTAATAATTCCTAATTTTTGTAAATATGATATAAGCATAATTGCTTTTTTAACTGACCATTTTGTTGGTTCAACCCAACTGCCTGATGATTTACTTTGATTATAATTTTTTTGAATTAGTTTAATAATTTTTTCAAACACATATTTGTCTGATAATTTGTTTCCAAGAAATAATTTATTAACAACATCAAGAAAATCATTAGAGAAAAAATTTTTAATAATTTGAAAGCTGAATTTTAAATCAACAAGTTCTTTCTTAATAGGCAATGCATTTTTAAATAATATATTTTTATTTACAATTTCAGGCACATCAATAAATAATTTTCGGAATCTTGAAGGCATTATTTCTTCAAGCATAAGTTGAATTTTTATTGATTTATTAGTTTTATTTTCACTAAAGAAAAGAATATCTACATTAAAAAAATTGTTTTCTTTTGCTATCAGTTTTAAAACTCTTTCTTCTGATCTTTTTTTTATTTCTTTACTATCTGACTTTGAAACTAATGCACTTCTTATTAAATTTAATAGCTTTTTTTGATTTTTCTTATCTGTCTTGATAAGAGGATTAGGTGTAATAATATATTCATGACCATAAAAATAGCTATTTAGATTTTCTCTTATATATCTTCTTCCTAATTCTATTTTTAACGCCTCCTTTTCTGATATAGGATAATTTTTCCAATTTTGTTTTTTATTAAAAAAACCACTAATAAAACCGGGTTTATCTGCACTCGAAAATTTGAAAGGAGCAGCAAATCCATATATTTCTTCTTCACTTTTCCCAGTAATAGAACATGTTTTTGATTTAGATTTAGATTCAACTTTATTTTGAATTATTTTACTTGTATAATATTCTTTCTCAATTAAATTTTTTATTATATTAAAGTTATTTAAATACTTTTCAGTACCATTAATTAAAATTTTAATAGAGATGCCGATTGATTCTTTTTCTTTTTTTGATAATTCATTAATAGTATTTTTTATATCAGTCTCAATTACAATAAAATTATTAATATAATTATTATATATTTTATTAAACATATTTGACTCCTTAACATACTTTTGTGAATTTATTATTTTTTTAAATTGAAAATTTCTAATATTTTTTAATTTTTTCAACGTCAATTTTGTTGTAATTGTCACATCACCTGCTCGTCCACTTGTGCCTTTTCGATATGCATATTTTATATAATCATCTTTTTCACTACTTACCTTTTCAATATCAATACCTTTGTATTCACATTTTAAATTACCTTCTTCGTTTACTATTTCAAAACGAAGTAATAACATTTGATAATCTTTATTAGGAAACATATTTTCAATATACAAATCAACCTCTTCAAGTTCTTTATTTTTTTGTAATTGCCATTCTCCAATGGCTGCTATAGCTTTATCTTGCATAATTTTTTATTTTTAATATGAGAATACAAATAAATATATTCAATATTTTTCAATTACTATATTATCAAATTTTACAAAAACATTCTGACAAATATAAAAAACATAAATGCCACATAGCGACAAATCGCTAAAGATTTTAAAATATTTTTGTTTTTCTTTTATAAACTTTATAAAATCAGTGTTTTGTATGTTTTTAAATTCAGCAATCAAACCGATAACAAAGCGTCCTATACCATGAAAAGATGTTACCCATCCATCGAAAATATAGCAATTATCATTTTTAGTTTCAATAAATTTTTCCGAAAGAGGATACTCTTCTATTAGGAGACTTTTAGCTCTAAGAGTCATTTCAAATTTAATATACAATTTATGTTTTCCACCAAATCTCAGAACTCACAAAAACAGTTTTCTTTTTCCAAAACAATCGCAAGTTAAAAGT
>JAOZVK010000517.1 GCA_029938185.1 Bacteroidales bacterium
ACAAAAAAATAAGGTTTTAAATCCAAAAAGTGTCAAGCGATAAATGAAAAATGCCGCAATTTTGTAGTATTCTTATTAAAAATTTATTATATTGCTGTTCATTTCAACTTTCTCAAAGTTAATTTTACAAAAATACACTTATGAAAACAGAAAACTTCGACAAAATATACGAAAGTAATAATACAACTATATATAAAGGTAAATATCAAGATTATAATAATAATGTTATAGTCAAAGTTCTAAATGAAGAATATCCTACCGAAAACCAAGTAACAAAATTTTATAATGAATATGAATTTATATCAAATTTAGAAATATCTGGAATAAGAAAAGTTATAAAAAAAGATAAAGTTGATGGAAAAAATGCCTTAATATTAGAATATTTTGATGGCGAAACATTACTGAAATATACAAAAAAAAATAAAATAAATATAGAAAAATTATTGAAAATAATTATAAATATTTCGGTAGTAATTGGAGAAATTCATCAACAAAATATTATCCACAAAGATATTAATCCCAATAATATATTAATAAATAACAAAAATGAAATTCAAATAATTGATTTTGGACTTGCAACAAAGTACACATTAAAAACACAAAACCTTTCAAATCCTGAAAATTTGGAAGGTACACTTTCCTACATCTCTCCCGAACAAACTGGACGAATGAATAGAAGTATTGATTACCGAACAGATTTATATTCATTAGGAATTCTTTTTTATCAAATGTTTACGGGAAAATTGCCTTTTGAAGAAAACGATAAAATGGAATTAGTGCATTCACATATTGCTAAAAAACCAACTCCTCCTTCTGAAGTAAATCCAAAAATACCAGAAATATTATCAGAAATAATATTAAAATTATTATCAAAAAATGCAGAAGACCGCTATCAATCTGCTTTTGGACTAAAACATGACCTGCAACAACTTTTAAACCAACAAGATTTTAAAAACCTTACAAATTTCAGGCTTGGCGAAAAAGATTTTTCGGACAAACTTTCTATACCCGAAAAATTATATGGAAGAGAAAAAGAAACCGAAAAATTATTTAATATTTATGATAATGTGAATAATGGACAAGCCGAATTATTATTAGTTTCGGGATATGCTGGAGTAGGAAAATCGGCACTTATACACGAAATTCACAAACCTTTGACACAAAATAAAGGCTTTTATATTGAAGGAAAATTTGACCAATTGCAAAAAAATATACCATATCTTGCTATTATTAAAGCATTTACCGATTTTGCAAATTTAATACTAAAAGAAGATGATAAAAAATTAAACTACTGGAAAAACATAATAAAAAAAGCTGTTGGTCGTATTGGCAAGGTTTTAACAAATTTAATTCCTGAATTAGAATTAATTATTGGCAAACAGCCCGACCTACCCGAACTTGAGGGAAAAGAAGCACAAAACAGGTTTAATTATGTTTGGAACAATTTTATAAAACTTGTTGCTGCACCCGAACATCCTATTGTTATATTTATTGATGATTTCCAATGGGCTGATAACGCATCTATTGAATTATTGAAAACACTACTTTCAGATAACGAAATTCAACATCTGTTTTTTATAATTGCATATCGTGATAATGAAATAGACAATAATATTTTACAAGAAATTACTAATTTAGAAATATCCAATATTACAAATATTAAGTTAGAAAATTTAAACAAAAACGATGTAATTAATTTATTAAATGATACTATAAACCCACAAGGTTTTCAAAACCTTGTGGGTTTGGAATTACTTGCCGATTTAGTATATTCTAAAACAAATGGGAACGCATTTTTTACCATCCAATTTCTTAAAAATCTTTATGAAGAAGAGTTTTTAAAATTTGATTTTAATGAAAATGTTTGGAAATGGAATTTTATAGAAATAGAAAAACAAAACATTACTGATAATGTTGTTGAACTAATGACAAATAAAGTTGAAAAATTACCAAAACAAACACAAGAAATTCTGAAAATTGCAGCTTGTATTGGAAACTGTTTTGATTTGAAAATTTTGTCTATTATTTATAAAAAAGATATAAAAAATAGTAAAAATGATTTAGAATCAGCAGTTTTAGAAAACATTGTTATTCCATTAGATAGTGTAAATTACAAATTTGTACACGATAGAATACAACAAGCAGTTTATTCTACCATTCCATATAATGAAAAAAATAAATTTCACTTACAAACAGGAAAGCTTTTGTTGAAATTTCTTGATAAGAAAAATATTGAAAAAAAAATTTTTGATATAGTAAATCAATTCAATTATGGTTTGAATTTGATTGACAAAAATGACAAAAAACAACTTGCCGAATTAAATTTACAAGCCGCAATAAAAGCAAAAAAAACATCAGCTTATTTAACTGCTTATAATTATTTAAAAATTTCAAACAGCTTGTTAGAAAAAAATTCATGGAAAACAAATTATACATTTACTCTGAAAATTTATGATGAACTTGCCAATCTTGCTTATTTAACAAATAATTATAAAGAAACAGAACATTATGCTAATACAACAATCCTAAATGCTAAGAATGTTCTACATAAAGTAAGTTCCTATAATTCTCTAATTAACGTTTATAGAGCTGAATCTAAATTTGTTAAAACAATACAAACTGGTTTGAAAATATTATCGGAATTAGGTGTTAATCTTAAAAGAAAACCATCATTAGTAGGTGTTCTTACAAATTTTATTAAAGTCTCTGTATCATTAAAACGCTTTGGAGTCAATAAGTTAATAAATCAACCATTGACAAATAATCAGTATGTAGAAGCACAACTAAAATTGATTGATTCAATTGGAACATCTGCATATTTTTCGGACAAAAACTTACTTGCACTACTAATTTTTAAAGCTATTACTTTAATAATTAAATTTGGACATAGTTATAATACTCCTTATTTTATTTCGGCATATGGTTTAACTTATGCAACATTAAACAAGATAGAACAAGCCAATGCATTTGGATTAATTGCAACCGAAGTACAAGAAAAATTAAATCTTAATCAGGTAAAATGTAGAGCAAACTATATAAGTTTAGGGTTTGTATATGTCTGGAAATTAAAATTAAGTACAATTAGAGATAGGTCTTTTGATAATTATAAAATAGGATTAGAAACAGGTGATATAGAATATGCAAGTTATAGTTTACTTGGTTTTTCATACCATTCTTTTCCTAATACAAATTTACAGAAATTAAACAAGATTTCGATAGAAAATTTAAAACAATTTAAAAAATTAAACCAAAAACAAGCCTTAGTTGGATTTCAAGCTTTTTTGCAAACAATACAAATTTTATTAAATAATAGCCCACGTATAAAATGTAAAATAATTGGTAAGTATTTCAATGAAAGTAGAGATATTCCTATCATGATTAATGAAAATGATTTTACCAATTTAGGCTATT
This sequence comes from Bacteroidales bacterium, assembly GCA_029938185.1. Taxonomy (GTDB): domain Bacteria; phylum Bacteroidota; class Bacteroidia; order Bacteroidales; family JAOZVK01; genus JAOZVK01. The sequence continues at coordinate 3,412 of JAOZVK010000517.1, forward strand.
TTTATAAATTTAAAAGTTTCTTGATATACATTTCATATAATAAAGCCGAAATGGAAAGTGTGATTAATAAAAACACTGAATATCAAGGAGGTATAAAAGGAACTTATTACTCTGCATCATTGAATCTATATAATTCATTATGTTCACTGGCAATTTATAAAACTCAAAACAAAAAACAAAAACAAGGTATTTTAAAAAGAGTTTCTAAAAATCAAAAACAAATGAAAATTTGGGCAAGTCATTGTCCTTCAAACTATCAGCATAAATACAATTTGGTGGAAGCCGAAAGGTATAGAGTTCTTGGAGAAAAAGAAAAGGCAAAAAGTTTTTATGAAAAAGCAATAAGATATGCAAATAAAAATAAATTTTTGAGCGAAGAAGCTATTAGTTGGGAAACAGCAGCTCGTTTTTATTTACAAGACGGCAATAAAGTATATGCTAAAATATATTATCAGAACGCCTATAAAACTTATAAAATATGGGGAGCTACTGCTAAATTAAAACAGCTTGAAAAAAAATATCCTCAGTTTGTTTTCGATAAACAAAATATAAACACAACTTCAATATCAGGTTCTTCCACAATTATGAGTCCAGCTTTTTCTTTCGATATCGAAAGTATAGTCAAAGCAAGCCAATCGTTATCGGGTGAGGTAA
>JAOZVK010000518.1 GCA_029938185.1 Bacteroidales bacterium
CATTATTTTATTTTTTGACAGGATTAACAGGATTGATTTTTATCCTGTTACAAAACACCTGATATACAAGACTGTCCAACTTCTGACGGGTAGCAGATTTTACTATCTATGGAGCAAGCATCATTAAGTTTTGAAAAAAACTCACAAAAAACAGCTGAAAAGTGTGGACTTTTGGTATTTACACAATCTGGCAATAATGTTAAAAAAATTAGCCCTGATAATTTGAATCTTTCTATATTTTAATTTCACACCTCTATACATGACAGTTTTATAATTGAATAGCTTAAAGATTTTATTTAATTATTATTGTCATATCTGCTCTTCTATTTTTTTTGCGTCCATCTTCAAATTCATTTGAAGCAATGGGTTTTGATTCCCCATAACTTTTTATTTTTACTTGCACATTTTTTATATTATTTTTTAATAATATTCTTTTAATATATTTTGCTCTAAGTTTTCCTATACTGTAATTATAACTCTTAGAACCCATAGCATCAGTATGTCCTCCTATTTCTATTATCATTTTAGGTGCAGCTTTAAGGCATTCTATTGAGCTATTTATTTTATCTATTTCAATAGGAGATATTCTTTTATATCCAAAATTTGCAACTATTATTTTTTCGCCAACTTCTAATTTACTTAATAAACAGTTTAACTTTTCTTTATTATCAAGATTGTATCTTAAGCGACTCATTATAAGTCTATCAACAACAAGTTTTTTGTCATTGCTAAGAATTGAATATCGTAAACTATCAGACCTTCTAAGATTAATTATTTTTGAATTACCAATATTTACTGTACATGAATCAGCAATTCTATTTATAAATTCTTTTTCAAATTTAGAACAATTTTGATAATCAAGCTTATCATTTTCTTTGATCATTTCAATATTTTCATTACTATACTCTATCTTTTTTGAATTAAAAGCTATTCTTATTTTAAATTTTTCATTTTGTGGCATTTTAGACATTAAATCATAATCATGTCGTATTAGTGGAACATCAAAATTATAAATATAATTAGCAAGTTTATATGATATTATTCTTTCTCTATTACAATCTACAATTGCATTTAATCTAATAACTTTGGTATCTACAAGTAGCTTTTCCCCAAGCTTTCTTTCCTTAATTAGAACTTTTATTCTATAGGCTATCATCCTATCTGTATCATATTTTTCAAAAATAGGAATATCTGTATAAAATAAACTATCTCGTCCTTTTAGTTTGACAAAGCCATTATTGTTTTGACATATTAGATACTCTTCTGCAATTTTATTGATATACAGTTTTTTAAGTGGATATAGTTTTTTATATAATTTTTTATCCATTTCTTTTATTTGAGCAATTTTTTCGTCAGTAAGTTGTGTTAATTTCAAATTAAACAAACTATCAACCTTTGATACAGAATCGCTCTGCATATTTTTATACAATAGAAAATCATATTCTGATAAATTGTAAACCAGACCATAAATATTTTCGGCAAGTTTAACTGAAACAATTCTCTCATAATTTCTATTTTGAATTATTTTGTCAAACACTTCTTTTTTTCGACCTATTATATCAGCAATTTTATAAAAACCTTTACTATTTTTATCCGATTTTTTAACTGTTAATGTAATATAATCATCTTTATAATACTCTTCGTAGCTCTGGTTTAATGCAGCAATTCTTGATGTATCAATGCCCTTAGATGTCAAATAGTCAAATATTTCAACAGTTCTATCTTTAGAGATATTACTCATATCATTTATCACAATAGGTACATATACATTCATATTCATGTTTCTTTTAAGAAAATATACAATTCTATCCAATTTATGTGTTGAGGTAATTTTTATTTCGTTAGCTTCATCAAAATAAATACCCCATCCATCGTTTCTAAAATTTAAGAAAGTGGTATCAGCCAATAATAATTCAGGATACCCATAATTACCTGTATTGACAAAATTTACTCTCGAAGTATCAATATGATGATTTTTAAGATAAGACATTATGGTTTTTGTGTATACTAAATTATTAGAATTGTTTGAATCAGGTATCATAATCTGAACAGCTAAGTTTCCATATTTTTTTAAAGTATTAAATGTTTTTTTAAGTTTAATTTTTGAGGAATAACTCAATTTGTTAGTTTTTTCATCAAAATATATTGTATAATTATCTTGCGATTTTCCAACTATTTTTGGTTCAAGCGGTATAATTTTTTTAATATTATTAGCTGTTGCATAATCAACAATTTCAATGTTTTCTACATTAAATGACTCACCTTTAGCAATATATACAATTTTGTATTTTTTTCCTGCAGGTAAAGCTATTAAATACTCACCGTTTTTTCTGTTAGGAGTACAGGTTTTTATAGTATCTCCTGTTTCACTGTCAATAACAAAAATTTCAATATCATCTAAAGTAACCAATTCTTTGTTTATTTTTTTGTCTCCTGTAATAATTGTACCTTTCAATAATGTCATTGGTTTTTTAAGTTCTTCGGGCAATAGTATTGCATAAATATTTGTAACTCCATTGTTTCCAAATTGATTAGAAGCATAAAAAGCAAAATTACCACCTGGCGAAGTCATATAAAAAACATCATCGTCTGTAGAATTTATAGGATAGCCAATATTTTTTGGTTTTGACCAGTTATTATTTTTATCTATTTTTGTAATAAATAAATCAAAGCCTCCCATAGAACCCTTTCCATCTGAACTGAAAATTAGAGTAGAATCATCTAAGTTTATATACGGTCCATCTTCGTTGTATTTTGTGTTAATTGAAGCTCCTAAATTTACTGCTTTCCCCCAAGTATCATCTTTTTGAAGTTCTGTTTTATAAATATCCATACCACCAAAACCACCTTTTCTATTACTCGAAAAATACATCGTTTTTTTATCAAACGACAAAGAAGCATGAGTTTCTCTAAATCTCGAATTTATATTTTTACTCAAAGGCTTTGGTTTAGTCCATTCATTATCAACAAATTTACTGTAAAATAAATCACCTCCATTAATTGCTTTATATATAATTAGCATTTTGGCATCAGCCGAAAGAGCCACAGACGCTTCATGCTTATCTGTATTTATTTTTTTGCTAATTTTTTTAGGATCCGTCCATTTATCGTTTTCAAAATACGATACATATATGTCTTCATTGTAGTTTCCGTACATATCTTTTTTGGCTCCAAAACTCTTTCTTTTTGAAGTAAATATTAATGTTCTAAAATCAGCCGAAAGTACAGGACTATGGTCAGGGTAATCACTATTTACATTTCCTCCAATTTCTACTATTGAAATATTTAATGGATTTAATAATAACTTTTTTCCAGTTTTACATTCTTCTATTAGCTTATCTATTTTAATTAAATCTTCCGATTTTGATAAATATTTTTTGAAATCAGAATAAGCTTTTATTGCTCTATCAAATTCATAATCAAGATGATATGCTTTAGCAAGAAAATATAATGCCTCAATTGGAGCCGAATTATTGTTAAGAGAATTTTTATATTTTTTTGATATATTTTTTGATGCATATTTTAGATAAGGAATACATTTTTTGTTTTTTTGTTTTTGTTTTAAATAAATATATCCTAATTTGAAATGAAGATTTGCACTATTTTTGTTGCGTTTCAATAGTTTTTTATAAATATATAGTGCTTTATTTAACTTATCATTATATAAAAAATTTTCGGCTTTAGTATAACTTATATGAGTAGTATCCTTAGCAAAACCATTTATAATTATGTTAAGTAGATATAATATTATGATAACTCTTTTTAGCATTTTATACATTCTAAATTAAAAATTTTTATAATCTTAATAACTAATACAAATACCTTGCAAATATTATACAAATTACAAAATTCAAAATATATAGATGCTATTTTATATAGTTTTAGTTGTTTTATTATATCTGTTTATCTATATTTTTTAACCATTCATCAAAAAAAAGAAACTTTATACATAAATATTACGTATACTCGATAAAGTATACTTTTTTAAAGCAATCTAATTCTACTTTACGAACTTAAAAGATACTAAAAATAAGATATTTAGCATTCT
>JAOZVK010000519.1 GCA_029938185.1 Bacteroidales bacterium
AATAACAAACTAATCTATCAAAACGGACATTTATTTAATACCTATTCCTAAATAATAAACATATGAGATTTAAATCAAACAATCCATCAATAAAAGAAAGTATGTTTACAAAAACATATAATGTTGAAAGTAGTGAAACCATGACAATTAGAGGTGCTATTAATAAAACAATTCTTATGATAATGTTAGTAATATTATCAGCCACTTTTACATGGAAATATATGGTAAGCAATCCTGCATTGCTAACAAGTTTTATGTTGATAGGAGGAATTGGTGGTTTCATAGTTGCCTTAATAACTATTTTTAAAAAAGAAATTTCAAATATTACAGCACCAATTTATGCACTTCTTGAAGGTCTTTTTTTGGGTGCTATATCTGCATTTGTCGAAACAATTTTTCCTGGAATTGCTTTTCAAGCAATGGGTTTAACATTTGCAATAGCATTGTTCTTATTTGTAGCATACAAAGCTGGTTGGATTAAAGCAACTGCAAAATTTCGCTCAGGAATAATTGCAGCAACAGGCGGTATTGCAATTTTTTACATTTTGAGTATTGTATTAAGTCTTTTTGGAATTAATTTTTCAGTTTTTCAACTTGGTTGGTTAGGTGTTGGTATTCAATTATTCATTGTTGTAATTGCTGCTCTAAATTTAATCTTAGATTTTGATATGATTGAAAAAGGAGAATCTATGGGTGCTCCAAAATTTATGGAATGGTATAGTGCTTTTAGTCTATCATTAACATTAGTATGGCTTTATCTTGAAATTTTAAGATTGTTAATGTTAGTTTTAGGTAAAGATTAAGGAGTTAAAAACTAAAAGTTTAAAATTAAATGGTTGTTTCTATTTTTTGGTTGTAATATCTTAATAATAAAAACATTATAACAAAAAAATGGAACAAACTTTTTTGAAAAACCACATTGTTTTTAGCATATTAGGTATAGATTAATTAAATATATAGGCACTCATACAAAAGTTTTCACCTATTTTTATATTTATTACTTTGGAGTTGCAGTTGATTGTATTCAAAACAAATAAATTATTAAATAGGTCATCGTATAAAATAGACACTTTGTTAAGCTGTAACTTGTTGTAATTCTGGTGTAAACAAAATTATCAATTGTTCATTATCAATTATCAACCACTTATATTGTGTTTTAAATATAATTTTAATTATATTTGTATTAAAAAGTAATTTAGAATTACATGAATATCATATACTCACAACTTTATATTATAAAATTATGAACAAAATAAATCCTAAAATTGATTTAGTATTCAAGAAATTATTCGGGACAAAAAAAAATATAGAATTACTAAAATCTTTGGCAAATTCAATTCTTCCTGTTACCGAGCAAGTTGTAACATTGGAACTAAATAATCCTTATAATCCATCGGATTATATTAGTGGAAAAATATCATACCTTGACATAAAAGCAAAAGATGAAAAAGGTAGAATGTATGACATTGAAATGCAAGTAGCTCCTTATGATTTTTTTGGAATGCGATTATTATATTATTGGTCAAGAACGTATAGTTCGCAGCTTAAAAGTGGAGAATCTTACGATAAATTGCGAAAAACAATTGTAATTAGTTTAATAGACTTTAATTATTTTAAAGACCCAAAAGACAAAAAAAGATTTCATCGCAGAATAGGATTATGTGATTTAGATACAAATGTAATTTATGAACAAACCGATGGCTTAGAATTAATTTTCGTGGAATTAAAAAAATTTAAAAAAAAATTACCTGAAATTCATTCAACACTTGAACGTTGGATAACATTTATGAACAAAGCCCATAAGTATTCAAAAGAGAATTTACCTCCTGAGTTAGCAACGGACGAAAATATTATTAAAGCAATGAAAGAGCTTGAAATAATGAATTTTAATGAAAAGGAACAACAACATTATGAAAGTCAAGAAAAAAAATATATGGATAAACTTGCTTATGAAAATCAAGAAAAACGCAGACTGGAAAAACAACAAAAAGAAATAACAGAAGCAAAACAAAAAGGTATGGAAAAAGGTATGGAAAAAGGTATGGAAAAAGGTATGGAGAAAGGTATGGAGAAAGGTATGGAAAAAATAGCGAGACAAATGAAATTAGAAAACGAACCTGTTAATAAAATTATAAAATTTACGGGGTTAACAGAAGACCAAATTAATAATTTTTAAAATATAAGCTAAGCACCCATACAAAAGTTTTTACCTATTTAGTATAGAGCTTACTTTTTGAAATACCGTTTATTATATATCTTGCGTAAGCAACATTAAATAGGTCGAAGACCTTATTAAATTAAAAACTAAGATTCAAGCTATTTAATTTGTATTTATAGCAGATTTTACAACAGAATAATATCGCTTTCATAATATTTAAACAATTGTTAAAAAATATAAAAAATCAATTTTAATTCTATAATTTAATAAATATGAGCCAATTAGAAAAGTATTTTGAAAAATTCCGTAATAATATAATTGGTATTGATACAGTGTTTGAAACTCCTTTTGGTACTAAAAAATTAATTTATGCCGATTGGATTGCAAGTGGCAGGCTTTATGGTCCAATCGAAGATAGAATTAAAAATACATTTGGTCCAATGGTTGGCAACACTCATTCTGAAGCCAGTGAAACTGGTGTTTCAATGACACTTGCATACCAATGGGCACATAAAAAAATAAAACAACATGTAAATTCTAAAGATAGTGATATTATTATAACAACAGGTTCGGGAATGACAGGTGTAATAAATAAACTACAAAGGATACTTGGCGTTAAAGTACCAGAGCAATTAAGCACTTATTATGGTAAAGAAATAATAATACCTGAGGAAAAAAGACCAGTGGTTTTTATTACTCATATGGAGCATCATTCAAATCATACTTCATGGTTAGAAACGATAGCTGATGTTGTGGTAATTCAACCATACAAAAACTTAGATATAAATACTGAAGAGCTTAAAACTCAGTTAGAAAAGTATAAAAACCGTAATCTAAAAATTGGTTCTTTTTCGGCATGTTCAAATGTAACAGGCATTATGCCACCATATCACGAAATGGCAAAAATAATGCATGAATATGGAGGTTATTGTTTTGTTGATTTTGCTGCATCAGCTCCATATTTAGAAATTGATATGAATCCAGAAAATCCATTAGAAAGACTTGATGCAATATTTTTTTCGCCTCATAAATTTTTAGGAGGACCAGGAAGTTCGGGAGCTATAATTTTTAACTCTGAATTATATAAAAATACAGTACCCGATCACCCAGGAGGAGGAACTGTAAGTTGGACAAATCGTTGGAATGAATATGAATATTTAGATGATCCCGAAGTGAAAGAAGATGGTGGAACTCCTTCGTTTATTCAAACCTTTAGAGTGGCAATGGCAATTGTACTTAAAGAAAAAATGGATTGCCGAAAGATGGAGGCAAGAGAAAAAGAACTAGTAGAAATTGCTTTTGAAGGATTAAGAAAAATACCTGATTTATACATTTTATCGGATAATAACAAAGAGCGTATTGGAGTTTTTTCATTTTATGTTACAAATGTTCATCATAACTTAATAGTTAAATTACTAAATGATAGATATGGAATTCAAGTTCGTGGAGGATGCTCTTGTGCAGGAACTTATGGACATTTTTTATTGAAGGTTGATATTAATATATCTCACAAAATTACAAATGAAATAAATGGTGGTGATTTGACATTAAAGCCTGGGTGGGTTAGAATGTCGATACACCCAACAATGACAAACAAAGAATTAGAGTTTATTCTTGAAGCGATAAAACAAGTTGTAGAAAATATAGAAGACTGGGAAAAAGATTATATTTTTGATAAAAGCAAAGGTGAATTTTTTCATAAGGATTGTAAACGTAAAACAATTGATGATTTTGAAAAATGGTTTGAATTATAAGCTTATATAAGTAGTCTAACAAAAATTTTCCAACATTTATATTTTGTTAAACTACATATTATTAGAGTATTAATAGAATGCGTAAGCCACATTAAATAGGTCGAAGACTGGGGTGTTAATAATTGGGGGTT
>JAOZVK010000520.1 GCA_029938185.1 Bacteroidales bacterium
CAAAAGCAATAAAATACATTGCATAGTTTTTTTTATGAATACACTAATTATTAATACTAATAAAAATGATTTAATAGTTTAATTATCAAATAGTTTTAAGTTTGTAAAGTAGAATTATATAAATCAAATAATAAATATAATTATCTATAAAACAAATACCACAAACATAATATCATATGGAAAAAATAAAAATTCTTGATAAAGAATTTCAATTATCCATTAGCTCAGAAAAGATACAAAAAGCGGTATCAACAGTTAGTGATAAAATAAATAAAGATTTAAAAAATGATGATATTATTTTCATAGGCATTTTGAATGGATCTTTTATGTTTGCTTCCGATTTGTATAAAAAAATAACTGTTGATAGTCAGATAACTTTTCTGAAACTTGCCTCATATCAGGGAACAAGTTCAACAGGAAAAGTAAAAAGATTAATAGGAATAAATGAAGATATTAAAGATAAAACAGTAGTAATAATAGAAGATATTGTTGATACTGGAATAACTGTTGAAAATATTATTAAGCAATTAAAAGGATACGAACCTTCAAAAATTTTAATTGCAACATTTCTTTTTAAACCAGATGCATTTCAAAAAGATTTTAAAATAGATTATATTGGAATGGAAATACCTAACGAGTTTATAGTTGGATATGGTTTAGACTATAATGGATACGGAAGAAATTATTCAAATATATATACTGTAATAAATTAACCAAAGAATTTACTATGCTTAATATTGTTTTATTTGGACCTCCCGGAGCAGGGAAAGGTACTCAATCAACAAAGGTAATTGAGAAATACAACTTAATTCATCTATCAACTGGAGATATTCTTAGAGCAGAACTTGCAGCCAAAACAGAATTAGGCATCGAAGCCAAAAAATATATGGACGCAGGTGAATTAGTACCCGATGAAGTTGTAATTGGAATGATAAGCTCAAAAATTGATGAAAACAAAGATTCTAAAGGTTTTGTTTTTGATGGGTTTCCAAGAACGCAAAAGCAAGCATTGGCTCTTGATAGATTATTAAAATCTAAAAACACAGCTATTTCAATGATGTTGTCACTCGAAGTAGAGCACAACGAACTAATAAAACGCTTGCTAAATAGAGGAAAAGATTCGGGAAGAGCTGATGATAGAAATTCTGAAGTTATTGAGAAAAGAATTAAAGTATATAATAGCGAAACAACTCCAGTTATTGAATATTATGATTATCAAAACAAATATAAATCAATAGCAGGAATGGGGACTATTGATGAAATATTTAATAATTTATGTGTTGCTATTGAGTCTTAAAAAAGTAGATTAACAAATTTTTCACCTATTTTAATATAAAATTTTATTGAAATACAGTTGATTATGAGTCATACGTAAGCAACATTACATTAGGTCGAAAACCTTTGAGCTTTCTAAATATTACCTTACGCCGATAGAATTTATACTTCTATCGGCGTAATATGTTAAAACACTCCAAGTATGATATATCCAAAAAATTTTGAAACAAAAATAGGATTCGATAAAATAAGAAATCTACTAAAGTCGCATTGTTTAAGTGATTTGGGTAAAGAGAAGGTTGATAATATTTCATTCAATACAATTTATGAACTTGTTAAAGAACGTATAATTGAAACAAGTGAATTTAAGGATATATGTCTTTTTGAAGATGATTTTCCAACAAGTTATTATATTGATGCAAGGTCTTATTTTGAAAAAATAAAAATTGAAGGTCGTTATCTTACCGAAATTGAACTATTTGACATAAAACGCTCTTTAGATTCAATAAAATCAATTATTAATTTCTTTAAAAATACTGAAGAAGGTAAATACCCGCTTTTGAAAAGCAGAACTTACGAAGTTGTTTTTTTTCCTCATATCATAGACCGCATAAGCAGTATAATAGACAAATTTGGCGAAATAAAAAATGATGCATCTAAAGAATTAAAAAATATCAGAATTAGCATTCTTCAAAAACAATCAAGTGTTTCGAAACACTTGAATAATGTTTTGAGAAATGCTCAAAAAGAAGGTTGGGCAGATAGCGAAACCACACTGACAATTAGAGACGGTAAAATTTTAATTCCAATAACATCAAGCTATAAGCGAAAAATTAAAGGATTGGTGTACGATGAATCGGCAACTGGAAAAACATCGTATATTGAGCCAATTGAGATTATAGAAACAAACAACCAAATAAGAGAACTCGAATTTGCCGAAAAACGTGAAATAATTAAAATTCTTACTGATTTCTCTAATTATATCAGACCATATATTGATGATATATTACTGTCATACAACTACATGGCTGAAATAGATTTTATAAGAGCAAAAGCATTATTTTCAATTAGAATTGATGCTGTAAAGCCTATTATTTCAAACAAAGCTCATATTAAATATTATAATGCCAAACATCCTTTATTATATCTTACAAATAAAAATGAGAATAAAGAAATTATCCCTCTTAACATATTCTTAAACAATAAAAGTAGAATTGTATTAATTTCGGGACCAAATGCTGGAGGAAAATCGGTTTGTTTGAAAACTGTTGGTTTGTTACAATATATGTTTCAATGTGGTATGTTAGTTCCTGTAAAAGAAACAAGTGAGTTTGGGATATTCGAAAATCTTTTTATTGATATTGGCGACGAACAGTCAATCGAAAACGATTTAAGTACATATAGTTCGCATCTGCTTAATATGAAATATTTTATTGAAAATGTTAATGAAAAAACAATTATTTTAATTGATGAATTTGGAACAGGAACAGAGCCAATGCTTGGTGCATCAATATCCGAATCAATATTTGAGGAAATAAATAGAAAAAAAACATTTGGTGTAATAACAACTCACTATACAAATCTAAAACATTATGCAACATCAGCCGAAGGAATTATAAATGGAGCTATGCTATTTGACAGTAATAAAATGCAACCCCTGTATGAACTAAAAATAGGAAAGCCTGGAAGTTCTTTTGCATTCGAAATTGCTCAAAAAATTGGTTTACCTAAACAAATATTAGAAAGTGCTTCAAATAAAATAGGTCAAGAACATATTGATTTTGATAAACATCTAAAAGCCATTGAGAAGGATAGAAAATATTTATCGGAACAAAAGAAAAGATTAAAACAAAAAGAAGACAAATTAGATAGTATAACTGAAAAATATAACAATCAGTTAAAAACAGCTTTAAACGAAAAAAAACAAATTGCCAGAAAAACTAAAGAAGATGCTGAAAAAATATTATCGACAATTAATAAGAAAATAGAAAATACTATTCATGAAATAAGAAAAGTACAGGCTGATAAAGAAAAGACTAAAGAAATAAGAAAAAAACTTAATAGCTTTAAAGAAAATACTATTAAAGAACAAAAAAACAAAGAAGAAAAAATAAATAAAAAAATTGAGCAAATAAAACAACGAAAATTAAGAAAAAATATAAATAAACTAAAAGCAGATAATCAAAATACAAGCAAAGAGCAAAATATTATTTTCATAGAAAAAGAAATCGAAATAGGAGATTTTGTGAGAATAAAAAATACTAATACTATTGGTGAAGTTATGCAAATAGTTAATAATAATATAACTATAGGCTTAGGAAGTATGCAAACCAGTATTAAAAAAGAACGGTTAGAATTTGTAAGCAATAATGCTGCAAAAAAATCAAAAAAAACTACTGTAAACATTCATATTGAGAACAAACCATCAAAAGGTGATTTTGTTTTTGGACTTGATTTGAGAGGAAACAGAGCCGAAGAAGCTTTACATAAAGTTGCAAAATATATTGACGATGCACACTTAGCCGAAGTTTCAACTATAAGAATATTACATGGAACGGGAAGTGGTATATTACGACAAGTAATACGTGATTATCTTAAAACTCTTGATTCGGTTTTATCTGTAAAAGATGAAACTATAGAACGTGGAGGTTCTGGATATTCTATTGTGGAGTTTCGTTAAGATTTTATAGGAAATTATGAATTACGAATTGGGTTACACCTGGTCTTATAAAAATACGAGCAAAAATAGCTTATTTAAGTTTTTTA
>JAOZVK010000521.1 GCA_029938185.1 Bacteroidales bacterium
AGTGATCAAAAATATAAAATTAAATTTGGAACTTTAAAATGAGAATTGCTGCAATTATTCAATGATACAATGATACAATGATACAATGGTACAATGGTATAATAGTTTGATTAATAATTGATAACAGTTTATTATTGTTAATACTATAACCGTTTAGAGTATATCTTATAGTTAAGGTCTTCGACCTATTTATAGTTGCTTACGCATTAGTACAAATACAATCAAATCAAGAAGTTATGAATATGTAAATATCGAAAAAAACTTTTGTTAGCTTAAGAATTTGATTTTTATAAAAATGTTATAAGTTATTAACCAAAATATTGAACCATTGTATCATTGAATAATTGAATAATTGAACCATTGTATCATTGTACCATTACTTTTATTTTAAAACAAACTTTTGAGGCTCATAAAATTTATGATATTGCAAAACTCATAAAACATACTACCGAAATTGTATCGGAAAGTATAGAAACTCAAAACAAAAAGACTGAAACTAAAAAAGAAGCGAGGAAAGTACATGGAAATAGTGATAAAAATTGTGATATACATCAAGTATATGAAATTTATGCTAAAAACCATTTAGGAGCGAAAAAAACACTTAAATACGGAATAACTAGTCAGTGTGATTTTAAAACAAAAGAAGGAAATCCGAGACCAGAGTATCAGGTAAAAATATTTAAAACTCTTCCAGAATATACTAATTATGAAATATTTTATCATTTTTTGAATAATTTTGTTGAAGGAAGAATCAAAGCAAAAGCTTTGGAACAAAGGTATGTATCAATGTATTATGCAAAGCATAAACATATGCCAGAAAAACAATTAAGACCATTACCTGATGAATTAAAAAAATAATTTAAAGTTATGAATTTATATTTCGATTTATTTTGCGATTACAATATTTTACTTGAAAAAGAAAAACAAAATGAACTAAATGGATCATCTTATGTAATTACTGACCTGTTTGGCACATGCCTGAATACTAAATTTAAAGGATTACGGAAAGTTGTTATTCAATTGGTAGATGATTCTAAGGTTATGAAAATCTATGAACCACATAAGATATCTCCAATTGCAAGCATTTTTCTTTCTTTTGACTTTGACAATTATTTCGCACAAAGCAAACAATATCGTCGCAAAATAATTCTCGAAACTCTCTACGATGCAATCAAAGAAATGTGTCAAAAAATGAATCTTGATTTATTGCCTTTTACAATTGCTTACGAAAAAGTAAAAGAGTTGAATTATGAAAATAAATTTATTTACGGCAAACTAACATCATCGCCAAATCGTAAATATAAAGCCGGTATTGAAATTGAAATTATTGAAGAAAAGGCAATTTTATCAGCAGTTTTAAATAATGGTACTGAAAAATCCCAAACAATAAAATTTTTGGAAACTCTTCCGCATCAAATGTTTATTTACCGATTGGTACACAAAGGTAAGTGGACATCAAAAGATATTTATACAGTATCGGACAAAAGCCGACAAATAAATTTTGATATTTTGTTTAAAGATAATACTTCAAAAATAAGATTTGAACCTAAAACTGCTACAATTGAAGACTTGCAAAAAGCTTTAAAATCGGTAAGGAAATGACGAATTATAAATTACGAATTGGTTTACACCTAATAAGTAGGTCGTTGTATAAAATCGACACTTTGTAAAATTGTAATTTACTGAAATTATGGTGTAAGTAAAATTGTCAATTATCCATTACTTATAAATTCATAATTCGTAATTCATAATTTAAGTACTGTTACAAAAGTTTTTCGACATTTACTTATTCGTAACTTTCTGATTAAGTTATTTTTATACTAATGTGTAAGTAACTATAAATAGGTCGAAGACCTTATATTTTTTATGAACAAACCCTTTATTTGGGGGCTAACCGTCAAAAGTTGGACAGTCTTGTTTTTCAAATAGTTTTAGTCATAGAATTAAAGTAAAGATTAGCGTAACTTTGCGGTTAAAAAGTGGCTAACTTAAAACTGATAGCCATATTTTTGTTTGACAATAATCTTTTTGTTTTGTAAGTTCCCAATTTTAAAGACAGAAATTAATTTTTTTAGATGTTCAGCCTGTACGGATAATTCTTCAGCAGAAGATGCCATTTCTTCAGCAGATGCAGAGTTTTCGCTTGTAATCTCGGTGAGTTGTTGAACAGAAATATTAATATTCTCTACTCCTCTTTGTTGTTCTTTTCCTGCTGAAACAATGTTATTTACAAGTTCAGTACTTTTTATTATCTCGGGAATTACTGTTTCTAATTTTTTACCTGCAATTCTCGAAATATCTTGCCCTGTTTTTGATAGTTTTGTTATTTCATCTGATGCAATTTTTGTTTTATCTGCAAGTTTTCGTATTTCGTTGGCTACAACTGAAAATCCTTTGCCTGTTTCGCTCGCTCGCGCCGCTTCTATCGCCGCATTTATAGACAAAATATCTATCTTATCTGCAATTTCTGAAATTATTGTTATTTTTTCGCTTATTTGTGAAACGGAATTTATCATTTTTACAAAAATTTTATTGCTTTGTTTCATCTCATTTGTAGATTTTACAGAACTTTGTCTAGTTATTTCTGCATTTTCAGAATTAGAGTTTATCATCGCAAGCATTTGTTCCATAGAAGTAGCAACTTCTTCTGTGTTAGCGGTTTGCTCGTGTGCTCGTTGTGATACTTGTTCCGATACAGTACTTAATTGATTACTTGTTGATAGAAGTGTTACAGATGTTTTTTGAACTACAGATAGAACTTTTCGTGCAGAACGGATAAAAATATTATATTTGTCAGAAATGGTTTCCAGTTCATCTTCACTATCTTTGCTTGCATTTTTGGAATAATCATTTATTGCTAAATTTTCTAACAGTTGTTTTAAGTTGTTAATTGAAAAACCAAGCCATATTGATAGAACTGCCGAATTAATTGTAGCTACAAACAAACCTATAACAAAAAAAATAGCAAACCAAAGCCAAAAAATATCTAATCTGTCTATATTTTTATTTATATTAGTTATAAATACAATGTATTTGTCTCCATATTTTTTAATAGAAAATACATTTTCTGTTACATTATCGTATACACTTTGAGTATTTCCTGTTTTAATCTTGATTTTTAAAAAATCTGTTATATTTGCCTCTTGTAACTCAAAATCTGAATTTGCAAGTATATCCGAAATAGGAAATCCACGATTATCGGTAACAATTATTATTTCATTGTTTGCTAATTTAAGTTTTTGAAAGTTATCTAAAATTTTGGTTTCGTCTTGCAAACTATCTTTATTTACAGTAAAAGATTGTTCTATAGTATTTAAAAAATCATAGCGGCTTTGTTTAATTTCTTTAATCATTTGATTTATTCCAGTGTAATATCCAAATCCACCAACCCAAATAACTAAGGCTGTGCAAGTTGTTGTAAAAACAAGTAATGTTTTATTTCTGATACATACAAATTTACCGTTTACAGTTAAATTTCTTCTGTTAATTTCTGCCGAAAAAGCTCTATTTGTTTTGCTAAATAATAATGGCACAGCTACAAAAAACATAAAAGGAACAATAATAATACCTGCAATTCCTCCTACCCAAATACTGTTTGCTGATAGATGTCCAAAACTTTTTGTTAAAATAAAAAATAATACAAATGTTGCTGTTGTCCAAATTATAGCATATACAGGTACTGCAATAAAATGAATATTTAATGATTTCTTTGCAGTATTTTTGAGTTCTTTGTCTGATAAATCTTTAATCTTATAAAATTGGTTTTCAATTGGTTTTACAATTAATGAAATTATAATACTTCCTATAATTGCTGCTATTATCCAAATTACAATTGAAGGAATAGTTACTTGTGAATATTGTTCTGGTGTGTTATTCATTAAGTTGAATGTAGATACTATCCAAATAAATATCCAAAATGCCCAAAATCCGATAAAAAGTCCTACTGCTTTTGATGTTAAATTTTTCATACTATTTTTTTATTTTTAATTCTACTTTACGAACTTAAAAGATACTAAAAATAAGATATTTAGCATTC